>CAJWTS010000015.1 GCA_913047795.1 uncultured Verrucomicrobiota bacterium
AAATGTACTCCCTACCCGCCAGTCGTCCATCCAGCACTTGGTACAACCGCCGTGTCTCGTGCTGATAGCGGGCGATAGCATCCGGGCAATGCGTGGGGAAGTAACGATAGAAGACGTTAGCCTGTCCCTGCATCGGGCCGATCCCGCCCATCTGAAACATGAGCCATTGCAGAACCTCGGATCGTCCCTTGGGGTCCGTCGGCATCAACCGTCCCGTCTTCTCTGCCAGGTAAAACAAAATCGCGCCCGACTCGATTACCACGAAATCATCCGCGCCCCGATCGACAATCACCGGGATGCGCCCGTTCGGGTTCATGCGCAGGAATTCCGGCGCTTTTTGCTCCTTCTTTTCGAAGTCGACGCGGATGATGGTATACGACAGGTCCAGTTCCTCCATCGCAATCGAGATCTTGCGGCCGTTAGGGGTCGCCGCGGTGTACAGGTCGATCATACGCGCAAACCGCCGTTCACATCGACGCATGCCCCGGTAATCGCCCTGGCTCCCGGCGTGCAGAGAAAGATGATCGTTTCAGCGAGATCCATCGACTGGATCGCAACCGGTATCATCTGGAGCTGATCGGCGAATTCCGCGTACCGTTCGTCCGTATTGACCACCCGCGTGCCCTCCGTGTCAACGAGGCCCGGCAGCACGACATTAACGCGAATCCCTTCGACTCCCAACTCGGCGGCCAACTGCCGCCCCAAACCAATCTGGCCGGCCTTACTTGTCGTATACGCCGGCGAGTCCCCGCGTCCCAACTTTGTAACCACCGAACTGACCAGAACCACTGAAGCCGCACCGCCCTTGCGCAGGCACGGCAAAAGCAGCTTGGTCATATGAAAATTGGATTCCAGGTTCGTCTGCTGAACATAGCGCCATTCGTCGAGCGACTGTGTCTCCAGCGTGGCCTGTGGATAAACCCCGGCGTTATGCACCAAAATGTCGAGGCGGCCCTCAAAATGCCCGGCAATGGCTTCACAGAGTTCGACACGGGCCTTCTCAGCCGACAGATCGGCAACCAACGCCAGGGCGTTCGGCAACCCGGAGGCGATCTGCTCGCATACTACGGCATCACGGCCGTGCACGACCACGTGCGCGCCGTTCGATGCCAACAGTTCCGCCGTTGCACGGCCAATACCTTTCGTAGCACCGGTCACAACAGCATTCAGCCCTCTCACATCATACGTATTCGCCATGTCGACTCCGTTTCCTTCGTAGATTCAATTCGTGGCAATATGATCGATCTGGCTGGACATATCCACGCAAAAGCGCCCACCATCACCAGTTGAACCCGCTATGAAGATACTCTTCGATACCGACATCGGAAGCGACATCGATGACGCCGTATGCCTCGCCTACCTGCTCGCGCATCCAGATTGCGATCTACTCGGAATCACGACCGTTACGGGCGAACCCATCCGGCGCGCCAAGATGGCCAGTGCCATGTGCAGGGTCAGCGGCCAAGACATCCCCATCTATCCGGGCACATCAGAACCACTCGTCATCGAGCAGATGCAGAAGACGGCCTCGCAGGCAGACGCTCTCGGGAACTGGGAACACGCCACGACGTTCCCCGACGGACAGGCGTTAACCTTTCTACGTGACACAATTTGCGCCAATCCGGGCGAAATCACTTTGCTCGCGGTCGGTCCTTTTACGAATATCGGGCTTCTCTTCGCCCTGAACCCCGAACTGCCGGCGCTACTCGACCGGCTCGTTCTCATGGGCGGTGTCTTTCTCAGCGACGATCCGGTCCAAAAGGGTCGTGAGTGGAACGCACGCTGTGATCCGCATGCGACCGCGCTCGTGTACCAGCATTCGGTCCGCATTCATCGATCAATCGGGCTGGACGTCACCCGCCACGTCAAACTGCCCGCCGACGAGGTCCGGCAACGCTTCCAGGCTCCGCTCCTCCGGCCGGTTCTCGATTTCGCCGAAGTATGGTTTCAAGACCGGGACCAAATCACCTTTCATGACCCGCTCGCCGCCGCGACCTTATTCCGCGACGACCTGTGTACCTTCAAGCATGGGAACGTATCGATCGAGCTGGAGGATACGCAGTTCCTTGGCGTCACGCACTTCGATTCGGACAGCAAGGAACCCCGGCACCAGATCGCCGACACAGTCGACTCCGCCGCATTTTTCGACGAGTTCTTTGACGTGGTGTCGGGCTGAACGGGGACACGAGCCGCGTTCGTGCGCACGGGGCCCCGACTTTCGATGAAACGAACTAGCCGAAGACGATCGTGCCGAAGTATTCCGGCACGTGGAAATTCAACTGCTCACCGATCGGAGCCCATGACGCCCAGTGCGGGCATGGCGTATCGTCACCACATTTATAGAAGTTCGCACGCCACTCATCGCCCCGCTTCGGCGCAATCGCACCCAGGAAGGGCTCAAAAATCGAGTACGGAATACGCGCAGCAAGCGCCCAGCTCCGGGGTGACGAATCCGGGTCATCCACGACGCCGTCGATGGTGGTCTCGACTTGCATCTCCGTCACGTCTTCAGCAGGAACCGGCTTCCACTTCCGGAATCCTCCGTCGAGGCGCTCGGCATCCTCGATGTATGACAGCAGCAGCGTCCCGATCGCGTTGAACTCGAAATTATAATATCCCGCGCCATCGCGTGGTTGGACAAAGAATTCAACGCAACTGTCACGACAGACCGGGTCCTGGTACGCGGTTCCCAGACAACGCACCACCTCGCCCTCAACCGCAAACTTCAAATAGAGGGCCGCATCATCGTACATGAGAAACCCGGTCACGCGCGGCCGACTACGCGAGCCCTCTTCACGGAATTCGGCGACCTGCAAGGGATCCGCCGCGCGCCAGGCCGGGGCGGGCAAAAGATCGCCATTGATCACGCTCGCAACAAACTTTGCCGTATAGCTTCTGGAATGGTTAATACGCATCGATTTGTAGATTCTACGTCTGGCACAAACAGTTTACCGTTGTCAATCCCAAGAGAATCGGCAAATCTCACGATGTGTGCGCTCACGAGGCGGCGCGCCACCAGTGTCTATTACGAGTCATCGTGCACATACAGGATATATTCGCGGCGCACGAAACCACGTTCTCCTTCGAGTTCTTTCCCCCCAAGAACCCGGCGGCTTCGGAAACACTTTTTGAGGAGATTCGAAAACTCGAGGAATTTAAACCGGCGTTTGTCAGCGTCACCTACGGTGCCGGCGGCTCGACCCGTGAACTCACGCATGACCTCGTCGTCCGCATCCACGAGGAAACCTCGCTCGATCCGATCCCGCACCTGACCTGCGTCTGCCACGCCGAGGTCGAGATTGCCCAGATTCTCGAACGTTACAATGCTGCGGGGGTCAGCAATATTCTTGCGCTGGGCGGCGATCCCCCGCGGGACATGGGCGAATACGATAAATCCTCCGATGCATTCCAGCACGCGATCGATCTCGTCAATTTCGTGCGAAACTCTAATCAATTCGGAACGCACTCCGACAAACGCGGCTTTGGCATCGGTGTCGCCGGCTTCCCCGAAGGCCATCCCGCCACGCCGAACCGTATGCTCGAAATGGACTATCTCAAGGCCAAGGTCGACGCCGGCGCGGACTATATCTGCACGCAATTGTTTTTTGACAACAACGACTTCCTCGACTTCCGAGACCGCTGCGCGATCGCCGGGATCAGCATTCCCGTGCTGGCTGGAATCATGCCCATATCCTCGATCTCAGGCATGCGGCGGATGGCTGAACTGGCGGCCGGCGCGCGCTACCCGGCCAAACTACTGCGGGCCCTTGAACGTTGCCACGATGATGCCGATGCCGTTCGCCGCGTGGGCATCCATTATGCCACCCAACAATGTGCGCATCTGCTTGATGAGGGCGTGCGAGGGATTCACTTTTACACGCTTAACCGATCCACGGCGACGCGCGAGATCTATGCCGGGCTTGGATTACGCGACTCGGATGCGATCTGAGCCTAAAGAATCCACGAGGGCGGACCATCGGCCCGACTGAGCAATCCACGGTCGGCGTCCTCGCCCATCCGCCGACCGATCACACGGCGGCTGCCCCGGATGCGTGATGAAGATGCGCGGTCACGCCAGCTAAAATCGTCTAAGGGTTTTGCGTGCCGCGCCGCCCGGCGATCACGAACCTGTTTTTGCAGCGTCCGGAAAGCCTGAAACATTCGCGCCGCGTACCCCGTGGTCGCCGACCAGCGGCGGCGCAATCGTGGCGCTCGCCTGCGTAGCGCCGCCACGGCGGCCTGCGGCCATTCCCGCACACCCGCCCGCGTCGCCCCGCGATCCATCAGCAACAGCTCGTACCCCGGCTGCGGGCCTCTGGCCGCTGTGCGCATGAATCGCACGAGTCGACTAAATCCCGGCCCCCTCACAGCCGGCGCAGCAAAGACGTTCTCCGGCTCGCGCCAGACGACGGGCACGGCCATCATCTCGTCCCCTGCCTCGGCCAGCGCGCCGAGCGCCAGGTGATCATCGCCTCCCATGACGATCCGACGCACACTCAAATCCTTCTCCTCACAGATCCCTTCGAACCAGTCATAGATTTCTCCCAGCAGACCACCGACTGATTGCATCGCCGCACGCTCAAGAACACGCATGTCATTTTTCGCGTGCGAATTCGCAAATAGCGGTCCGAACCGGGTATCGTCTGCTCGTTCTCCGCTCAACGGACGCGTTATGCAATCCTCAACCCGACGCGCCAACCCCTCGTTGGTTGTGCCGAGTTTCTGCGCGGTCCAGCCATGAATATCAATGGATCCCTTGTCAAAACGCCTCGTGGCGCGAAGAGCGCCGCCCGCATACAGGCTGCAAAGAACCGAACGCCGATCAACGTCCACGTACACCGCGCCCGCGTTTTTCTCCTCGTCCGTCAATGCATCGACGCCCGCCACGCATGGCGACATCACCGCATGCACGGCGACCCCAAGCCCCTTGAGGCACGAGATCACGTGGCGCACCAGCGCTGTATCGGTCGTAACGACGTGCGCGGTTTGCGTCAATGTGCGACTCTCCTCACCCCGCGGATTCGTAATAACTTTACCGCTTTCGAGGGCAAATCGGCGGCCAGCTACATCACTGATCGAGTTCCCGAAGCCGATGCGTTCCGCCCGCAGGCGCTGATCCAACGTACGCACATGGCGCTCTTGAACTTCACAGCGCTTCTGCGTCGGCCACTCCCCCCGTACCGCGACCTGGTGATGGACGTCCTGCGACTCGCAGGACCACGGCGGAAGGCAGACAAAAAAACGATCGAATGCATGCCGTTCCTCGCGACGCAATTTTTGCCAGCAAGCGCGAATGCCCTGCTGAATATCCTCCAGGGACGGACGCAGCCCCTGCGGGGCATGGAGCATGAAAGACTCGCACCAATACGGATAGACACATCCCCCCTTCGGGTCGACATGCGCCATCACCACTGCAACCCAGTCGTCGCCCAGAACAACCCCACCGAAAGTGTGTTCTCGCGCCAGAACATAGACGGGATCGTTTTCCTTTGATCCACCAAAGCTAATCATGACCGGTTCTCCTTCGCCGGCGCTTCAGAGATCAACTCGAACATGCCGCGCAACTCGAGAATGCGGCCGCGCTCCTCGTCAGCCCACTCCGCAGGTTGGCCGACGGGCGAGGATGTCACCGTGACGTAGGGCTGGCGACAGGCCTCGCAAAAGGCGCCGCCATTCAATTCGGTTCCACAATCTGTATTGGGACAGGCGTCCAGCATGATTTCAGAGCAGAACCTGCAAATCGTGGATTGCCCGGCAGTCGCACGCGACAGCGTAGGCATGAACACGATATCGCCGCGGACAACGTAGGGAATATTAGAGGGGCACCCGTCAATCGGGCAGTACTTCAAGACTGTTGGACCCGTGGGTCCACGCTTGCCCAGTCGCAACGATGTCAGGTCGACTTCGAGCATCTCCGCCATGGCAACGATCTTCTCCTGCGACAGCGCATCGTGCCGGCCGGACTCGAACATGCTGATTGCGCTCTGACGAATCCCAAGCGACTTAGCAAGCGCTACCTGAGTCATCTCGTGCGTACGTCGTGCCTCTCGCAGCGCGATGTGGATTTCAAGCTTCTTCATTAATCGTCCCGAACACCACCGGATATTAGTGATATTATATATATTATCAAGATATTTTTTGACCTGATTACTTAACAAAACCAAGAAAGAGTTGAGTCCAGTGTGCGACAAGCTCCTCCACGACAGGGTATCCCTGATATCGACCTCACCCGCCCCTTCGCGTACGTTGCCTCTAACATGCACCGCAACCTGAGCGATTTTGAGCGGGCACTTCCGCATATGCGATCTGCACCGGCAGACGAGGGTACTGTGCGAGCGATTGTCGTCCGTCCTAAAACGGACGAAAGAGCGATCCTCTCGACCGGGAAACTGACGCCCGGGCTCGGCCTTCAGGGCGACAACTGGGGAGACTCCCGACCGGCCGAGGCGATACCGACCGAGGCCGAGTCAAGCAACCAGGTCTCGCTCATGAGCAGCCGCGTCATCGCGGAACTCGCTGTCACGGAAGATCGGTGGCCGTTAGCGGGCGACAACCTCTACGTCGATTTCGACCTCAGCTCCGAGAACCTCCCGCCCGGAAGCCGCATCAAGGTCGGCACCGCTTTACTCGAAATCACCGGCGAGCCACATACGGGTTGCAGGAAATTTTCGCGCAGGTTTGGAAACGACGCCGTCGCCTTTGTCAACTCGGCCGAAGGCAAACAGCTCAATCTGCGTGGAATCTTCGCGCGCGTACTGCAAGCCGGCAGCGTCCGCGTAGGCGACGCGATCAAAAAACTCACCTAGCCGGTCGCGTCGGCCCGCGCGAGAACAAGGTCGATCAACCGCGAATCCGAACCGATGGGTTCCGACACACTCCAGCCCACACCTCCGCAGGCCTCCGCCGCGGCCGCAACCATGCGCGGAATGTCCTCGGATGCGTGACGCCCCGGCGAGAGAAAGAATTGGACAACCACGATATGCTCGGCGCCCGCCTTCACGCAGCGAGCGAACGCATCGGGAATCGATGGAGTGGCCAACTCCATGTGCGCGGCCTCAACTGCTATATAGCCTCGATCGTTTCTTGCGCGGAGATCGTCAACCAGGCGCTCGAGTAACTCGTTTGCCGCGTCTACGCGACTGCCATGATCGACGACGACAAGGGCTCTATAATTGGCGGTATGCATCGAGCGCACCCTGTCGATCAGGAGGAGGCCTCGCCTGCGGCGGCGTTCGAGAGACTCTCCAGCCGCGCATCTACGAGACTACGCCATTTCGTCTCCAGATTATCGCGGGTGTGCACGAGCCGCACGCCAAGCAGGTACTCGAGAACGCCCTCAATCTCGACCTCGCCGATCCATGCAACCTTTCCGTCATGCACGTAGCTCTCGTTCGCGTCGCTGATCTCGACCCTCAACTCAAGCATGCTTCCGAAAGGCACTTTCGTATGCACACAGAAACGAAGACCACCGACCGATAGGTCCCGCGTCACGCAAAAGAACGTTTTGCCCTCCAGCGTCGGCGCATCCGGAGCGGCAAGGACCGTGACCACGACACTATCCTCGGTGGACACTCTTGGATCTTGGCGACGTTCGCTCTCACGCATGATGAACCTCTCCGTATAATAAAGAATCGCCACGACTCCGACAAATGATTTTCAGCTTATTAACGAGAATCTAGCGGACCCGTCAGATCGTCAACGTCTCGAGATGAAACCGGGCATTCGTGACGGCGGACGAGCCCTAGGCTGCCTTCCGGCAGGGATTTTGGCGGGGTTTCCGTCGATCTCCGTGCCAATATCCACCAACTCGCCCCGAGAATCAGGCTTGGCAAGATGACGTTTCACAACTACTCCCTCGCGGCGTGCATCCTGGCCTCAGGCACAACATTTCTCACCGGATGCAGCACGACCAGAGAACCGACATACGTTAGCCCACGACCGAGCGTCGGCAGTCGACATGCGTTGCTCTATCTCTATCGACCCGCCAAGAAACTGAACGCCGGGCGGACGCTGCCCGTGTACGTCGATGCCGCGAAACTCTGTGCATTGGAAAATGGGGAGCATACGCGGACGCGACTCGGCACAGGTCCGCACATCGTCTCAACAAGCTACATGACAGTCAGCCCGTTGCCGATCGAGGTCGAAGCTGGAAAAACCTACTACATTCGCTTCAATATACGGCTCCGCCCGGCCAGCGCAACCACGGTCGACTATGCGTACTCCCTGACGCTGATGGACTCCGCAACAGGGGCTCGCGAGGCGGACGTCACGACATACCGGCAGGCCCGGGCTTACGAGAAAATCATACCCGAATAGATAGTTTAGCGCGCAACGCGCGCGCCGCCGCCCCGAACAAGACTCTCAACCTCGGCGAGCGTGGACATCGACGTGTCCCCCGGCGTCGTCATCGCCAGGGCCCCATGCGCAGCCCCGTACTCGACCGCGATTGCCGCATCACCCGCCGTCATGAAACCGTAGACCAGGCCCGATGCAAAACTGTCCCCGCCACCAACCCGATCCAGGATCTCTAGATTCGCGCGATGTGTCGCCTCGTAGAAGGTACCGTCCGCCCAGCATATGGCGCCCCAGTCATTAACTGTCGCCGACCGGACCCTGCGTAACGTGGTCGCCACGACCTTCAAGTTCGGGTACTGCGTAACCGCCTGCTCGATCATTCGCTTGAACCCGTCAACCGGAAGCTCCTCAAGCGACGCATCCACGCCCTCGACCTCAAGCCCGAGACAGGCGGTAAAATCCTCCTCGTTTCCAATCATAACATCAACATGGCTTGCGATCCTCCGGTTCACCTCGCGCGCTTTTGCCTGGCCTCCGATATCTTCCCACAGTGACGGACGGTAGTTCAGATCATACGACACAACGGTTCCGTGCTTGTGCGCAGCCTCGATCGCCTCGGAAACCACATCCGCGGTCGATGCCGAAAGTGCCGCAAAAATCCCGCCGGTATGCAGCCATCGCACGCCCTGTTGGCCGAAGATATGATCCCAGTCGAAATCGCCGGGTTGGATCTGCGAGGCCGCGGTGTGCCCGCGATCAGGCACCCCGACGGCTCCACGCACGCCAAATCCGCGCTCCGTGAAGTTGAGTCCGTTGCGCACCTTACGGCCGATACTGTCGCACGATTCCCAGCGCACGAGGTCCATATTCACTCCGCCCTGCAGGATGAAATCCTCGATCAATCGCCCAATTTCATTATCGGCCAGGGCGCTGGCAAGAGCTGTGCGCAGACCAAAACATCGGCGTAATCCGCGCGCGACATTGTACTCCCCGCCCCCTTCCCAGGCCTCGAAACGGCGGGCTGTCCGAACGCGCCCCTCCCCGGGGTCCAGCCGCAACATGACCTCGCCCAGGGCCAGCAGGTCGAACGCGCAAGAATCCGCAGACTTTATGTCCAATGTGCTCATCTCAACTGTCGAGAGTACGGGCTTGGCTTGCAAACTTCCAGAACAAGATTCGCAACGAGACCGCTATCCTACAAGCGCGGCAAGTTTCGCCAACGTCAGTGTTGAAAAATCGGGATGCTGCGCAGCGGCCCCCGCCGCCTTGTGCAAATGCTCCGGATCGGCCCCGGCCGTAATCACCACGTACGGCGCGCCCGCCGCCTCGGCCGCAGCAAAGCCCGACGGCGAATCCTCTATAACGACGCAACGTCGGACAGGCACGTTCAGGCCGCGCGCGGCGGCCTCGTAGAGGTCCGGATGCGGCTTGCCGAGCGGAACATCCGAGACACTCAAGATCACGTCAAAGTATGCGCGAATCTCGAGGCCATCGAGCACGAACCCGATATTGGAATGCGGCGAGTTCGAAACGGTCGCGCAGGGCACACCTGCATCGCACAATTCCTGCAACAGTTCCGTCAGTCCCGGCATTTCGCGCAGATGGGGGCCGAACAATTCGCGATAGATCGCCTCCTTCTCCTCATCGACGCAGGCGACCTGGCGCGAATCCACATCATCCCCGTAGAGCAGGCGCGCGTTCGCCTCGTTACTGCGCGAATGAATCTTCTGACTGTAATACTCCGCGGTGATCGGGAAACCGTTGCGATGACCGAACTCGATCCACGCATCGCGATGAAACAGCCGGTTGTCCACCATGGTGCCATCGACGTCAAAAATAACGGCCCACGGCGCGGCCTCTGTCGACGCGGACGCCACCTAGGACGGGCTATCCGCGCGAAGATCGAGCCACTCGACCTCCTTCGCCGACAGGCGAATGCTCAGCGCTTTGAGCGAGGACGTCAACTGACCGGGATCATGCGGGCAGAAGAGCGGAAAAACCGGAAACTTCTGATGCAAGACGTAGGCCAGCGCCACCGCCGTTGGATCCACCCTGCGCTTCTCCGCTATCTGCGTTGCGCGGCGAGCCCGCTCGAAGTTCTCTTCGCTGTACCAGCAGAAGCCGAAGGCGAAGTCGGGACGATCGGGTCCGGCCAGTGACGGAACAAAGAAGCCCTGCGCCTGGCTCGACCAGGGAAAGAGCGGAAACTGATTGTCCTCGTGCCAACCACGCGACGCGTCATCACTAGCGGCGCGACAGTCCGGCCACGGCGGTTCCACCATTCGCGCCAAACTGAAGTTGTTGCTCAACGCACTAAACCCGCGCTTGCCGTTCGCGGCCGCATAGGCGTTTGCCTCCTCGATCCGCGCGATGGTCCAGTTTGAGCCGCCGAACACGCGAATCGTGCCGGCATCGCAATGCTCGTTGAGCACGTCGATCCACTCGCCCACCGGGACCTCGAGATTGTCCCGATGCAACATGTAGATATCGATGTAGTCGGCCTGCATGCGGTCGAGTGTCTCCTGGCACTCACGGCGCATCCCCTCCGGCGTGCAGTGCGGGGGATGGGCGCCCTTCGCCAGCACGTATACGTCGCTGCGAATATTCCGGTTGCGGATCCATTGCCCGATCGTTCCGTCCGTGCGGCCATAGACCCAGGCCGAATCGAAAACGTTGCCACCGGACTCGACGTAACGATCGAAAACAGCCGACGACTGGTGGAAATTCGGCAAGGTGGAACCCATCGCCAGGATAGAGACATCACCCTCCAGCCCCGGAATCTTTCCGTAGCGCATCTTGACGTCGGCATCCCGACGCAACGGTCGACCGGAGATTGGCGTCGTCATGTTCTCCGGCTTCTCCATCTCGTACTCGAGACCCACGGCCGCGCGCCACTGATCCAGAACCTGTATATTGCCGAGCGTATCCGCCTTACTCATCGCCGGGAACTGCCCCTCGCGCTTGCGCAGGTTTTTCGCGACATGATCGACCTCGCCCGAGTAAAGACCTGCACTCGATCGAACCGTGATCGTGCGTGATTTCTGGCCCTTCGGATGAACGATAATCTTGCTACTGCCCCCCGTGTGCCCCTGGCAGAACCACGGACTCAGGACCTCAAACTGCCCTTCCGTTCCGTACACCGTCACAGTCGATGGTTGACCGAGTTGCACGGCGCAGGTCAGCGACGCGATGATGTCTCCGGGGAATTTCAACAGAGCCGTCGTATAAACATCTGTACCGGTCTTTTCGTGAAGGCTTCCAACCGCGTGCACCTCGAGCGGCTCCGCCACCTCACCACCGTTTGCCACTCCGGCAATCAGGCGCGCCATCGATGCGCAATAGCAACCGATATCCATGATACCGCCACCGGCCAGGTCGTGCTTGAGATGACGCCCTTCCACGTTGTCCCCCACGTCGAAACTGAAACGTGCCTCGATCGCCCGAACGTCACCGATCGCGCGGTCGCGGATTAGCCCCACGATTCTGCGCGTCTGGGCCGTGCATCGATACATGAACGCCTCCATAAAAAACACGTCGTGACGGTTTGCCGCATCAATAACCGTCATGGCTTCGGCGGCATTCAGCGTCACCGGCTTCTCGCAAAGAATATGCTTCCCAGCCTCCGCGCAACGGATCGCCCATACAGCGTGCATCGGATGCGGCGTGGCCACATAGACCGCATCGACATCTCCATCCTCGAGCATGGCCTCGTAAGACCCGTAGCGGCGCGGCACATCATTCTCCTCGCCGAATGCATCCGCCTTCGCCTGCGACCGACTGGCAATCGCGAGCATTTCCCCCCGCTTCGACGACTTGACGCCCTGAACGAAGGCACCCGCGATTCCACCGGCACCAATGATGCCCCATCTTAGTTTCTCTGCCATCTGATCACTTTCTCCCAATTGTCATTGCTTACTGAATCTTCGTGGGTCCCGTCAATCAATGAACCGCCCGCGCACGTCACGCGACTTTGCGTGCCTTGGCACGATCGCGCGCACGTTGCGCTGCGGCCTTATCGGCCTGCATGACACTCGCATCCTTGTCACGCCGCAATTCGGCCACGCTCTTGGTCTTGATCCGTGCCGCACCCTTCCACTTGCGAGTCTTGACCTTGCCCTGCGCCAGGCGCTTGCGCGCCTTATTGATATCGCCGCGACGATAGTTCGGGAGCCAGGCTGACTGGTGCACCAGCATGTCGTCGGTCATCTGCCAGATTTCGTCCGGGTCAAGCATGGCCCCCACAAGCGGATCGTGCAGCATCGCCTGCTTGAGCAGCGTGACGTCACCGGCCACGGCGGCGTCCTTGGCCATGCGCTGCACGTTGATGCTGGCCATGCAGGTCGCGGCGCAGGCCTGCGGCAGATCACCGACCGACGGAATGTGCATGCCAAGCGCATCCACATAACCGGGCACCTCGACAATACAATCGTCAGGCAAATTCGTAATGGCGCCGTTGTTGCGCACGTTGAAGTGGCCACGATAGACGCGGCCGGTCTCCATTGACTCGATAATGTACGATCCGTGTTCCGATGAGCGCGTACGCTCGGCGAGCGGCTTACCAGCCTCGGCGAGCCACTTGGGGAAGTCACTCTTGAACCAGTTGCGTCCCTCCGTACAAATCCGCAGGTACCCGCCTGTCTCCCCGTTGATCCAACACGACATGTCGATCCACTTATTGATCTCGTCGGCACGCTTGCGGTACCAGGGGACATATTCCGATACGTGCCCGTTAGACTCCGTCGTGAAATAGCCGAAGCGGCGTAACATATCGATTCGCACCTTTTCCGTCTTCGAAAACACGGGGTGCTTCTCAAACGCGCGCAACAGACGCTCGCTGCTCACCTCCCTGCCCTTGTACACAACCTTGATGTACCAGGTCTGGTGGTTGATCCCGGCGCAGATGATGTCCACCTCGCTCTTGTCCTTTGCCCCCAGTGCCGCCGCGATCCCGTGCCAGCCGCCTTCAACTCCATGGCAGAGGCCGACCATATCGACTCCTTCGTTACGATCCCGGGCATCCAGCCCTGCCCAGGTGTTCATCGCCATGGGGTTACTGTAGTTCAGGAAGAAACAGTCGTCCGCCGCCACGGCTTTCATGTCCTTCTGGAACGCAAGGACCTGGGGAATATTGCGTTGCCCATACATGATGCCACCCGCGCAAAGCGTGTCACCCACACACTGGTCGACACCGTAACTGAGCGGAATATCGATATCCGTCTTAAACGCATCCAGGCCGCCGATCCGCGTACAATTGATGACGTAATCCGCGCCTTCGAGGGCCTTGCGCCGGTTGATCGTTGTGGTCAGCTTCGCCGGAAGTTTGTTCGCCTTGATATCTTTCTTACACAGCTTGGCGACCCGCTCCAGGTTTTGCTTATTAATATCGTGAAAGGCGAACTGCGTGTCTTGCAACTCGGGCACAGTCAAGATGTCCAACATCAATTGGCGCGTAAATCCAACACTTCCGGCCCCAATAAAAGCAACTTTGATCGACATGATTCGTCTTCCTCCAAGAGTTAAAAACAGCCCCGAATTTTGCCTAGGCAACGATTCCCCTGCAACAAGAAACATCCACAAACCCAAATCGCAATTCCTGTCAACCGACGGCCGCGACGTAGTCTCGACGGATCGAGCTCCACCGTGCTATCTTTCCGCCCAGCTCTTCGATTCCCATGATACATGGCGGCATCAACCTCGTTTTCATCATCATCTTTCTGCTGGGCCAAGGCGGAGCAGCCGAAACCCTCCCCGACCCAGCACCCCGATACAGTAAACCGACGAGGGGCCTACCGTTCGCGCAACTACAAGCGGAGATCAATAATACCCGTAAGCAGGCAAGCCGCGAACCCATGGGGCAGGCCCGAATACCGCCGCGAACGATCGAGGTCCAGGACGTATCGCCTCCGCCCCATGTTCAACAGCAACCCTCCGCTCCGGCGCCCAACCGCTGACACTCCGCGTGAACCCGTCTGAACCCGTATGGATTCCCCGCCCCGGTGACGTCGCGCACGCGAACGTCACCGCCCTGATGAGAAGACTCGGTCTCGACTCCTACGATGAACTGCATCGCTGGTCGATCGAGCATCGCGAGGCATACTGGGAATCCGTTGTCGCCTCTTTCGAAATTGCATACGCACATCCCCCCGACGTGGTCCTGGACGCTTCCGGAGGTCCATACCATCCACGGTGGCTGCCCGGTGCCATGCTCAATATTGTCGAGAGTTGCCTTGATCACGATCCATCAGCGACCGCTGTACTGAGCCAGGCGGCGGGCGGCGATCTGCGCTGCTGGTCGGTGGCTGAACTGAAAACCATGAGCGCACGTGTCGCCAACGGCCTCCTTGCACAAGGGCTTGGGAAAGGGGCTCGCATCGCCATCGTAGCGCCCTTAACCGCCGAGGCCGTTGCCATGTATCTCGGAATCATCCGCATCGGCGCGGCGGCCGTCTCGATCCCCGAGAGCTTTTCGGCATCCGAAATCGCGCGTCGCATCCGGATCACAGACGCCGCGGCCGTGTTCACGCAGGATGTCATCCTGCGCGGGAGCAAGACGCTGCCACTGTACGAACGCATCGTTGAAGCACAGGCTCCGCCCGCCATCGTGCTGCCCGGAGCCGGCCACATGACCGTCGCCCTACGCGATCAGGATCGGGACTGGGCAAATTTCCTGTCAGAAGATGCGGAGTTCGAAACAATCATCTGCGATGCTGAAGACCCGATTAACATTCTCTTCTCGTCAGGCACGACGGGAGATCCGAAGGCAATTCCATGGAACCACGTTTCTCCGCTCAAGGGCGCAGCTGACGCGCGCTACCATATGGATGTTCATCCCGGCGATGTGCTCGCCTGGCCGACGAGCCTCGGATGGATGATGGGGCCATGGCTGATCCTTTCCAGCCTCCTCAACCGCGCCACGATCGCGATCTTCGACGGTTCGCCGCTCGATCGTGCCTTTGGTCGATTTCTGGGTGACGCCGGCGTCACAATGCTCGGCGTCATACCGAGTCTGGTACGCTCGTGGCGAGCAAGCGAATGCATGCAGGATCTCGACTGGAACAGGATTCGTGTCATGGCATCCACAGGCGAGTGTTCGAATGCCGATGACATGGCCTGGCTGATGCAACTTAACGGGCACCGCCCGCTAATCGAATACTGTGGTGGAACCGAACTGGCCGGAGGCTACATCAGCGGCACCGTGTTGCATCCAGCCATACCCGCATGTTTCAGCACCCTTACGCTCGGCACGGAGGCCGTCATCCTCGATGACAAAGGAGCCCCGGCCGAGAATGGAGAACTCTTTTTGGTCCCGCCAACAATCGGTTTCACGGCCACTCTCCTGAACCGGGATCACGACGAGGCCTATCATGACGATACCCCACGGGGCCCGAACGGAAAGAGCCTTCGCCGCCACGGCGACCAGATGGAACGTCTACCCAGCGGCTATTACCGCGCGCACGGCCGCATGGACGACACGATGAACCTTGGCGGAATCAAGACGAGTTCGGCCGAGATCGAACGTGTGGTTTTGGCCCTCGAATCGGTTCGCGAAGTGGCCGCAATCGCCATCCCCTCGCCCGGCGGCGGGCCCGACCAACTCGTCGTGTATGCCCTCCCGGAAACCGGGCCAGTCGTCGATCAGGCACAACTCCTTGAGGAGGTCCGTGCCGCCGTAAAACGCGAGCTAAATCCCCTCTTCAGGGTTCACGAACTCGTCATCACCGACGCCCTGCCCCGCACCCCCTCAAACAAGATCATGCGTCGGGTATTACGCGAGGGTTACGAGGACGAGCGGATGTAGCTCTTGATACCGACCGATTCAATCCTCTAGACGGACGCGTGTGGGCTCGTTGCCGGTCGTGAGCCAGTCGATGATGTCACGCGTCTGCATCACGTATCCAAAGACACGCCCAAATAGAATCTGGGTCGCTTCGCTCATACCGGGATCAAGGGTTGTGCAGCCATCGGAAGCAAGTATGACATGAAACCCCCGATCGGCTGCGTCCAACGCGGTGGTAAACACACACATGTCCGCAGCCAGCCCGGTGAGAACGAGCGTATCGACTTCCATATTCCTCAGAAAGAGATCGATGGACGTCGAATGAAACGTGCTGCTGGTATTCTTGTCCAGGATCAGCTCACCCGGCAGGGGTGCGAGCGCGGGAATGATTTCATGCCCGCGCGTGCCCTGAAGCGGCATATGGTCAGCTTCACCATCCGTCGCAACGCGTGCCATGCGCTCGCGATTGCGACGTCTCAGGATCATATCCTCTGCCTCAGGCAGCAGTGAGCCGTGTCGCGTGTAGAACACGTGCGATTGCCGCTCCCTGAACACAGAGAGCAGTCGGCCAATGTTGACCGTGATGTCATCGACACGCTTCGAGTAGGCCTCGTAAATCTCGGGGCATTGCATGTGTAAAGCGCGCGCCAGGTGCCCTTCCGGACTGATACAATAGTGTTGCATGTCGATCACCCCGAGCGCGATCCGCTCCCGTGAAATCGGCAACTCCACTCCAAATGCGGCCGTTGGCCACTGATCCAGAAACGTTATCTGTCTTCCTGACATCACCGGTTACTCCTTCACGCAGGTGTTTGCCTCCACACCGATTCGAGCGTTCGTCTATATTGCAAACGTATTGACAAACACCCACACTAACGCTTCGGCGCGACCTGCGCTACAACCTTCATCGTGATGTTGCCCATTAATATTTGGCGTGCCTTCGGGCCCGCTCGCCTTGCGGCACTCAGATACCCCCTGACCGATGATGCAAACAGCTCCACACCTGCAATCCGATCGTCTTCCGTGCTATAAGCTCTCCTATGCAGCATCCTCCTGACCCCTCGTGCCACCGATAGAAGAGCCTGTGTCCATGCCGATAGAATCCCATATCACGGCTTACATCTCACCTGCCGCGGTGACTCACAACCTCGTTCAAATTCGGCAGCATGTGGGTCCGGGCGTCAAACTGTGTGCCGTGGTCAAAGCCGATGCATACGGACATGGCCTCAGCAACATCATTGACGCTGTCGCAAACGGGAGCGACATGCTCGCGGTCGCAACGCCCGATGAAGCGTTCGCGGCACGCGAACTCGGATACAAGGGGCCAATTCTCGTATTCCTGCCGCTGGCCGGACTCCAGGGTCGGGAGCGACTTATACAGGCTGTGCGTTCCGACATCACGTTCACCGTCACTTCACTCCGTGATCTTGAGAAGATAACGGATGCCGCCCATGCCGCCGATTGCTCCGCGCAGATCCACATCAAGATCGACACGGGAATGAACCGACTGGGCATCGCCCCGCACGACACGGAGGCGCTACTGAACACGGCCGCCCATGACCCGGCCATTCATCTACGCGGATTGTTCACGCATTTTTCCTGCGCCGACAAACAGGACAAGTCGACGACTCACGAACAACTTCACCGGTTTCTCGATATCGCCAAGCCTTATCGGTCCACGGACATCAGCATTCACGCTGCGAATTCGGCGGCCACCGTGGACCTGCCCGAGACCCACCTGGATATGGTCCGTTGTGGGATCGCAATCTACGGCTACCAACCATCTGACTTCATGCATCATCGTCTGGACCTCCGCCCCGCCATGCGCATCAGCGCGCCAATCATGGAACTCAAGACCGTGACAGCGGGTCAGCGTTGCGGCTACGGCCTGACACATACATTCGATCGCGAGGGCCGTATCGCGGCCATTCCGATCGGCTATGCCGACGGCTTCCCACGCTCGTTATCAAACCGGGCTGTCCTGCGCATCAACGATCGACCCACACCGGTCGTCGGGACAATCAGCATGGACCAGTTGACCATCGACGTCTCCGACGTCGCATCGGCTTCAATCGGTGACCGGGTGGAAATCGTGTCGGACGACCCGAATGCACCCAATTGCATCGAGAACCTGGCCCGTCTGGCGGATACGATCCCCTACGAGTTGACCTGCCGCTTGCGGTCCACGCGGGTCCGGCAGGAGCGCGTGTAGAGCGCCCACCCAAGACTGCCTGGTCGATGAGGGAACGAAGCGATCGCCAAACACGAATCGCGCTTGAATCAGCGATAACCACCAAGCATGATGTGGTCCGTTCACGCTATGGAAAAATTTCTCATAACCGGCGGACAGGGCTGTATCGGCGCATGGATCACCCGACAACTGCTCGCGGAAGGAATTGATTTCACACTGGTTGATCTCGAACCCAACGAATTCATCCTGCAACAGGTGCTCGATTCGGACGACATCCCTTCCATCGAGCGCATCTACGGCGACATATCGGCTTCCGAATTCACACAGGGTCTCGTGGCGCAGACCGATGCCACGCACATCATACATCTCGCGGGCCTTCAGATACCTACCTGCCGCACGAATCCGGTATTGGGTGCACAGGTCAATGTCGTGGGCACGATCAATATCTTTGAGGCGGCACGACTGAGCGAAGGGCAGATCCAATCCGTCACCTATGCCTCGAGCGCAGCGGTAGTTGGTCCGGCGGAGGACTATGACGGTCCAATACTGGACGATGCGCCTCACCGGCCGCGAACCCATTACGGCTATTTCAAATTGGCCAATGAAGGCAATGCGCGCGTCTACTGGCAGGATTTCGGAATTCCCAGTGCGGGGCTACGCCCTTACGCGGTCTACGGCATTGGCCGCGAACTAGGCCTTTCGAGCGCTCCGAGCCGCGCGATCCGCGCCGCCGTCGCCGGTCGGCCTTTCAAAATCCCCTTTTCCGGCCCCTGCGGCTACAACCTCGTTCGCGACACCGCGGCGCAGCTGATCGCCTGCGCGCGCAACGTGAAGGAGGGGGCGTGGGGCGTCAACCTGCCGGGGACCATTGCCGACATGGCGGAGGTCCTGAAGCATATCGAAGCGGCTGTGCCGGAAGCAGCCGGTTCCATTACGTTCGAGGGCGATACCCTGCCCTTCGCCTGCGAAATCGACACGACGAATCTCGGCCGCCTCGCACCCGAGACCCCGGACACACCACTTGCCGACGGAATCAAGGAAACCGCTGACCTCTACCGCGATCTCTACGCACGCGGCGTGCTCGACCCGGCCAAAGCTGCGGACTAGGCGTTACGTGAACCTTATTCTGCTGGAAGACCCGGACACGAAATGCCGATGGCCGGCGGACGATCCACGCACACGCCATGTACGAAAGATTCTGCGCGCGGGCGTCGGCGGCACCCTCAAGGTTGGCGCGATCGAGGGCCCGCTCGGCACCGCGACAATCGTTGCGGACGATAACGACGGGATTACGATCGAGATCGAATGGGGCGAAGCGCCCTCTCCCCTGCGGCCACTGCAACTCATGGTCGGTTTGCCGCGCCCGCAAGCCGCGCGCCGTATCTTGCGTGAGTCGGTATCGATGGGCGTAGCGCGCATCGACTTCTTCCGGTCTGATCGCGGCGAAACGTCCTATGCCAGCAGCCAGCTCTGGCAGACCGATGAATGGCAGCGTCGACTGCGCGAGGCCGCTGAAGTCGCGGCCACCACGCGCCTGCCCGTCATTGCGCATCATCGCAATCTGGTGACCTGCCTGGCGGCACGTCCTGAATCAAGCGCGGCCCGCATCGCACTCGATATGCAGGCGACCACGCAGGCGTTGGGAACGACCGACATTGGACGGGACGGCGCCGTATTGGTCATCGGATCGGAACGGGGATGGTCCGACGACGAACGCAAGCACCTGCGCACACACGCTTTCACGGTCGCGCATCTCGGGAACCGGATCATGCGCACGGATACGGCCTGCCTCGCCGCAGCCAGCATCGTATCAGCGCGCGCGGGTTGGATCTGAGGCGTGGCTCAATCGCCGGACCAAGGCCCAGCGCATCAGGGAACCGCGTTCCAGGTCAAACGACTTGCGCCCCTGCTCCACCGCAAGGGCGTCGCACCTTGCCTGCTGCTCCGCCGAAGGACAAGCCGTAAGGTCCAGGTATTCGAGCGCAACCGGCGCCGCCACGTGCGCGGTTTGGACCGGCTGGTCGTCCGCAAGGCCGCGTGACGGGCCACGACCCCATGCCGACCGATTGATCGAGCCTTCGTGCAGTGCCCATGCAGACCCACGCAAGATTCACCTCCCCTTCCGCATGTGCTACATTCCAGTGCCTGATCTGTCGGCACACTATCGCCATCACGGACAACCACATGGAACCCCTGAGTCTAATTCTGGTCGGCATCGTCCTTTTCCTGTCTTCGGTCGCGCAAAGCGCCATAGGATTTGGATATGCCGTGTATTCGACACCATTGCTTCTTCTACTCGGCCTTCCGCTGCCCCAGGTTATCGCGTTGGTCGCAACCGGCTCACTGGTGCAATCCTCGATCGGCCTAATCAGCCTGCGCGCCGACGCTCCCTGGCGAGATATCTGCATAGCGTGCGTGGTCCGACTGTTCGCCATCATGGCCGGCATCTTCGTCCTTACGCGCTTCGTGACCCTGGACCACAACATCATCAACGCGAGCATCGGCACGGGCGTCTGCTTGATCGTTATCATCCAAGTGGCATCTCGTCCCGTGCCAAAAAAGCGCGTCCACGGCGCATGGAGTGCCCTGGCCTTCGTAAGCAGCGGCTTCCTCGCCGGGCTATGCGGCATGGGCGGCCCCGCACTCGTGCTATGGCTGGCGGCACACGACTGGTCCACACGCAAGTCGCGCAGCTTCCTCTTCGGCAACTTCGCGTGCACAATCCCGATCCAACTCGCGATCCTGTCGGTAGCCTTTGGTCCGGACATCCTGCGGGCTGCCGCGATCGGCCTCGCCTACGCACCCCTGGTCTATGCCGGCACACGAATCGGTCTTCCACTCGGAAATCGCCTGACGAATACGACGTTGCGTACAATCTCCTATGCCGTCCTGTTCCTGATTGGATTGTCCACCCTGATCAGCAGTACGCGCTGAATATGCATACCGATAGCAATGCCCACCGTCTGGCAACAAGCGCGCGCCGCGGGATCGACCGCCTTATTGCGACGTTGCCCGGCAGACACACAGCATTCTCCGCATGCCGATCGGAAACCGCATGCCGAACCAATGCCTGCGCTTCTGGTCTGACACCACCCTGATCGCGGCCGGGATCGCCAACCCGATCCGCGAACTGATCTAAGGCGCTTGCGGATCGCAGGGTGCTCTCGTAGTATCCGCACCTTATGAGCACCTCCACGGCCGGACTCAACACCGCCCAGAACTCGGCCGTGACGAACACCGACGGCCCGCTACTCGTGCTCGCCGGAGCCGGCACCGGAAAAACACGGGTCATCACGCACCGCATCGCACGGTTGCTGTCTAAACGTGTGCCCGCCTCCGCTATCCTGGCCATGACCTTCACCAACAAGGCCGCCGCGGAGATGCGAACACGAATCCGCGAACTCGTCCCGGCCCGCAAGGCCGAGGGTCTCACGATCGGCACCTTTCACTCCTTCTGCGTGCGCGCATTGCGCGAGCATGCCGACCGCCTGGACCTGCACCCGAACTTCGGCATTTGCGACAGCGACGATCAACTCGTCGTGATGAAACAGGCGCTGCGGGAACTTCAAATCCCCGAAGCGGAACTGCCCCCACGTCTGTGCCTGGCGCGGGTCTCGCTCCTCAAGAGTCGCATGATCTCGCCCGAGACCCTGCAATCCGGCGGGAACGGAATCGACAACGACATCGGCCGCGCCTACGCCCGGTACGACGCCGGCCTACGCACCAGTCGCCTGATGGATTTTGATGACCTGCTGCTATACATGGTCAAACTGCTCGGAGACAAGACGAGCTTGCGCGCGTTTCAGAAGCGATTCCAGTATCTGCTCATCGATGAGTACCAGGACACCAACGCGCCTCAGTATGAGATTGTGCGGCGGATCGGAGCCGTGCACCGCAACGTTTGCGTCGTGGGCGATGACGATCAATCGATCTATGGCTGGCGCGGCGCGGACATGACCAAGATCCTGAACTTCGAGAAAGATTTCCCGAAGGCCGTCGTCGTTCGCCTCGAAACGAACTACCGCTCGACGCCGCAGATCGTCGCCGGCGCCAACCTGGTGATTCGCAACAATCCCGGACGCCACGAAAAGACCCTCCGTGCGCATGACAAGGACGGCGAGGCCATTCGTATCAAACGCCTGCTCGACGAAGAGGCCGAGGCCGCCTTCGTCGTGGACGACATTGCTGAACGCGTACGGTCTCGTCGCATGCGCCTCGGCCAGTTCGCCATTCTGTTCCGCACCGCGGTGCAGCCGCGTATCATTGAGATGCAACTGCGCCAGCATGGCATGCCCTATCGTCTCGTCGGAGGCATGTCCTTCTTTGATCACAAGGAGGTGCGCGACATCCTCTCTTACCTACGCCTGGTTGCCAACCCATCCGACGAACTCTCGCTGCTACGGGTCATCAATACGCCGCCACGCGGCATCGGCGCGTCGACGGTCGAGAAAATGATGTCCCTGGCCGCGCAGCAACGCGCCTCACTCGTCGACGTGTTGCGCGACGAATCGACCGCTCTGCGCCCGACAACCCGGGCCTCCGTCGACCGATTTCTCGGCATGCTCGATTCCCTTCGCCGTGACCACCCCGCGGACGGACTGGTCGATTTGCTCAAAGACCTGATTCGAAGCGTGAACTACGGCGAAGAGATCAAGCGCTGCTATTCCGACAGTGCGACGCGGACCAAGCGTTGGGACGCGGTAAACGAAATTCTCAACATGGCCGAGGTCCACGGGCGCCAACGTAGCGGGGCGACATTGACCACCTTTCTCGAAGAAGTCGCACTCTCCGCCAATGACGATCGGGACGACGACAGATCCAGCGACGACGAGGTGACGTTGATGACCCTGCATTCGGCTAAGGGCCTCGAGTTCGGAGAAGTTTACCTGGTCGGCATGGAAGAAGGGCTGCTTCCGCATCTCAGGTCCATCCAGGATGGTGGAATCGAAGAAGAGCGGCGCCTGGCCTATGTCGGCATCACGCGCGCACGACATCGCCTGACGTTGTCCTACGTCCAGAGCCGCGCCCGCTACGGAAACCGCGAAGCCTCCCTCCCCTCGCGCTTTCTGTACGAAGTTCAGGGCAAAGAGGCACCCGCAGAACTGATGGAACACATCAGTCGCATCGGCACGAGCGTCGCGAACGAAAGCGCACCGGCCACGCCCCGGGCAACCGGCACAAAAAAGGGCAAGCCCAACAGAAAGCCCGGCAGCAAGCGCTCGGAATCCAAACCACGCACGGACAGGCGCAAAGCTGCGGCGAGCAAGAAGCGCGTCTCGACCAAGGGTTGAGCAGACATGGATCCGGCGCCCGAAAACACGACTCGCCTGATCATGACTGCGCGCGGCGAGATCGATCGCCTGATCGACACCTTACCCAAGAACATTGTCGACCATGCGCGCCGGGTACCGCTCTCGATCCTGCCCCGGCCCCCGGACGACATGGACGGCGCGCAGAGCAACCTGATGGGTCTCTTCGTCGGAGACGATTTACGCACCGGCGTGGCCGACGGCGATGGCTTTCCGGCGCAGATCTTCATCTTTGTAGAAAACATCAGGGCCGAATCACAGGAGAACGACCTCTCCTTCGAACAGGAAGTGCGGCGCACCTATCTCCACGAACTCGGACACTACCTTGGGCTGGACGAGCATGACCTGTTTGACCGTGATCTCGACTGACGCGTGAGATCCGGGCTAGACCCAGACTAAGCAAACGCTCCCAAAGCAATCCCGCCCCGCCGGACTTGCCCCGGTGGGGCCTAGGTCCAAGCGACGATATTCGCTTAATCTGAACCTAGAAGGTAGTCGATGATCGCCCGACAATTGGCGACGTTGCCCGGCAGACGCACGACATCCTCCGCGTGCCCGGGCAGGTATCCCGCCAGGCGGCCGCCGTACGGGGTCGTGCAGGCGTAGCACATCGGGTAGGTCCCCTCGGGCACCGTCGTCTCCATCAACGTCACCGTCGGGCATGTCTGCTCAAGTTGGGTGTAGAGCTCATCCTGCGGAACATCGAGCGGCTGCAACTTCTGCGCCAGCGCATGGCGCGTCTTGGAGACCACGACGCTGTAGGGCTGGTTGGGATGTGTGCTGTAGCGGAACCCGTCGGGATCTTCACCGCGCACCCAGCGGAACCCGACAAGCGGCCGCCACCAGTCGCATTGCCAGAAAGCGGCGCTGCCACTATGCTGCAGGAACAGGTTGCCGCCGGCCTCGACGTAGTCGCGCACATTCTGCACACCTTCGTCGGACGGCATCGGCACTTCGCAGGCCCCACTGATCATGGTCAGGGTCAGCAGGTCGACGCGGCCGACCAGCGGTTGGTTCAGGCAGGACGGATCGTCTTCGTGAAACTCGATGTCGTAGTCGCCGGCCAACTCCTCGCTAAGCGCGCGGCCGCCATGGGTATCGTAGTGATTGTCCGCAACAAACAGGATCTTCATGCCATCGTCTCCAACATCTCGCTTGTAATCTCGTAACGCAGCGGCCGGCCCGCGCGCAGGGCTTGCCATTCCTCGATCATGCAATCGGCCATACGCACGACCTCGTTCCCCTGCGCACCCGCGAGATGCGTCGAGAGATGCACGTTGGGGAGCGTGAAGAACGGCGATTCCGCCACGGGCGGTTCGGGGTCGGTCACGTCCAGCAATGCTGTCAGGTCGCTCCGCACCTGCAAGACTTCGATCATCTCCTGCTCCACAACCGTCGCGCCCCGGCCGGTATTGATGAAGACGGCGTTTTCGCGCATCGACGCGAAATGCTCACGGGTGAGCATGCCCAGCGTCGCCGGCAAGCTTGGGAGGTGATTGGAGACAACCAGCGCCCGGCGAAAGGCGTCCGCGAGCGACACGCGCTCGACGCCCAATGCTGCCGCCGCCTCTTCAGAAAGGTATGGATCGACCACCAGCACCTCGAGATCAAACGGCTGCAACCGATCGATCACCGCGCGGCCGGCCATGCCGGCCCCGAGGATCGCAACGGATTCTTCAAAGTTGCCGATACCGCGGCAGGCCGAGCCGTACGTTCCGCGATTGATGTAGTCGCGCCGGTTTCGAAAATAGCCATTCGTCGCCAGCAGTATCTGCCCCAGCGTGAAATCCGCCACGGCAACCGCATTAGCGCCCCAGCCGCCAAATACACGAACCCCACGTTCGAGAAAAGCGGGCGCGAAAGCTTTCACTGATCCCGCGGCATAGAAGACGGCCTTCAAGGATGGCAGCCGATCCAACTGCGCAGCCGAGGGCTCAAACATACCCCATGTGGAGTAGATGAACTCCAGATCCGACAAGGCATCGATCGATGCCTTCAGGCTCTGCGCGGTCACGACGCCGGGGAATACATCGCAGAGCGCTTGGATTCGTTCACGGCGGCCACGTCCATAGACGTACTCGATCTTCTTTTCATCCTGGCAGAAGAAGGCGGCATTCATCGTGAGTCAGGGTTCAGTACCCTCGTTCGAGATGCGCCAGCGACATGGCACATAGCAGTAATTCTCCGATCATGAGTCCAATGAAGAAGAATCGCCACTGTCGATAGGTATTGTTGTCGCCGTACTTGGTGATCATCACCTTGAATAGCCACCCGATCAGGATGGAGGACCAGTAGGCCCTCATTAAAGGGCTGACGAACATGATCAGACCAATCGGATGTGGAATCCAGAAGATGTATTGCCGTGCATAAAGCATCGCCCCCATCATCAGGGCGCCGGTCAACAACCACCATTTACCGGCGGTCATGTCGATCGGCTGCGTCTGGGCGATGGTCTTCAGCGGTGTAAAAACCGATCCCGCGTAGCCCTTGTAGATCCAGGGGTGTGCTGTCGCGTCGGCTCCAATGTGATAGCAGTAGATGATCTGGGTCAGAAAGGCGACGACGATGGCACAGATCAGACTCCCGGCAAGGGAGAGATGAAAGGCGCGGCGCTCAATGCGCAGCGTGTCACGAATCTTCAGCGCATTGGCCATCGCCGGGGCAATGAAGGCTTTGAGATCCAGAAAAAAGACACTGTAGTAGACCATCAACGGCGCAAACAGGGCCGGGGCGGTCCAGGTGTGATCGAAGCCGAAAATGCTGCGAATCAGGTGCATCGGTCCGAAGTGACTCTGGAAACTCAGGACGCCACCTTCCGTGACCGCGCGAATCATACCCACGGTGACCGCCAGGCAAACGAGATAAAAGAAGATGGTGTAGAACAGATTGGCACCCATGCTCCAGGTCAGGACTGCGACCAACGCGATCGAGCCCATCATGAACAGCCAGGAGGAGATCTTGAGTTCCGCTTTTTCATCGGGCTCGAGCATGTCGATAGCACGTGATGAAAAGGCGCAGAAAATGTACTGCCGGCACTTCCATAGCAGTACCGATGAGAACACCAACAGGGCGCCGCCACCCTGGGCCGTACGAAAATTCAATACCTGACCCCAGTCCCGCGGAAACGAGTGGTAGTCGACGCCATAGCCCAACCACACCAGCACCAACAACTGCACGAAGAAAAGGAGATGAAAGGACCACAGCGAAAGGGAAATACGAGCCGGGACCAGAAATGAAAGTCCGATTAACGTGAAAAGAAAATCATGCAACCCGGCCCCACGCAAACCGTCAAAAACACTGTTCTTGATGTGCTCATCCCAGTACCAATGCATCCTGATTGGATGCAAGTTGGCCTTGTCGTTCCAATTCCACAACAGAATCAGAAAGGAAATGGCAAAGCCGCTCCAGAATAAACCACTGCGGTAGATGGGCGGCGTCGTCTGTATGCCCTCCTCCGAAACACCACTGAGAATCTCGGGGAATTCCGCGAAGGGATAGATCAGTTTTTCGTTATATGCCCACTGGCGGAATATCAGTACATTCAAGCTCATGAAGACCAGGTACGTCAGGCCAATAATCAACGCCCAATTGGCCAGTGGTCTGATCCATACGCGCCAATTGACATCGCCAGCTATGTAGCGCCGATAAGAAGCGTCGAAACCACGGAAAGAGAGCTCGGCCTGGTGCAGTTCTCGACCCACGACCACGAGGTCGATCGCCTCCGCCTCGTTCATCTGCGTGCGGATATCACGCAAGACCTCCTGCGTCGCCAGCACCTTCTCCGCCTGATCGAGCGTTTTCTTGAGACCGACACGTACAAGCGTCAGCTTGTCGTTCTTCGCGCTGAGCTTGTTCGCTTCCGCTCTCAACTTCGCGACGCGTTTCTTCAGAATTTTGGCATCCTCCGCGTCGGCGGTCTGACTCTGGCGTTCCACACGCTCGGCAAGCAACGATTTCGTCTTGGACACCTTGCCGCGAGCTGTGCTCTCCGCCTGGTCACGGAGAAAGCGCGCCTTTGTCCTGGGGGCGGTGGCAATGGGTGTAAGTTGCTCAATCGCAAGATCGAGATGGCGTACAATCTCCTCATGATCCGCAGGGGTCCGCCCTCTGTCGACGAGCGCGCTTGCCGATCGTAACGACTTGAGTGCCCGGATCCCATGTGTCAGGCGGCGAAGCCGGACGAAGTATTCCGATGCGCCTTCCTTGGGAACCGGGATAAATCCAGGGATGGCGCGCATGCCTTCCGGTAGCCCGCGGCGAAAAAGCTCAACGGTGGCAAAGGACTTCTCCTCCAGAATCTCCAACGACGCCTTGGCTTCCGACCGCAGCTTCTCTTTGGCAGCGACCCGATCCGTCCAGTCTCTGGCGACGACATCGGGAGAAAAATCATCTTCGTACATCGCCCAGCCGGCCTCGGCACGCCTGAACATGACGCCCCCATCATCCAGACGGGCCTGTACGCCGGCACGTTTCAACGCTACGTCGGTCAACGCAACATCACCCAGGGCACGCAACTCCTCTTGCAGCGCATCGATCTTCTCGCGGGCCTTCAGAAAATTTTGTGCCGCCCGGAGCACGTCGGAATCTTTGCGCCAATCCGTTTCTGCCTCGTAGAGTTTCATGGCCGCCACCTGGACCCCTTCTTCTGCAACGAAAAACTTATCGTTCACAAACGGCTCCACATACAGATCCCAGCGCGATTGATCCGTATTCCAATTCTGATTGAACAGGCCGCCCATCAGGGGCAGTAATTGTGCCGTCAGACCATAGGTGCCGACGCCACTCGAAACTGCGCCCATCAGGAATATGATCAACAGCTCCGCCGCGGCCAGGGGCCGAATGAATTTGATACGGCGCAGCAACGGGTTCACCAGAAACACCAATGCCACGAGCAACATGCAGACCAGCGGCGCAATCTGAGATGTCGTCATCTGTTGCCCGGTCGCAATGTCTCGATAGGCCGTGATATAGGCAAAGACAGCCGCGAAGAAGGCGCCGATCAGGAATGCGCGCAACGTGATCTTACTCGAACCAGATTGCGTCATGATGCGACCTGCTCTTCCATGCCGTGCCGGGACGCCGGGGTCGCCGGCAGCATCGCGAGATCACGCGGCGAACGAAAATTGTAGACCCAGACAACCAGTTGGTTGCGCTCAAGATCGCGGCGATAGCCGATGCGGTAGTTGCGACACCAGCGCGAGGCCTCTTCACGATGCGCCAGTCCGTATCGCGCGCGGCGACGCCACTGAATCTCGCCGTCCGGCCCCAGCGAGAACACGGGGCCCTTGATGCCACCGAAGCCGTTCAGATAACCGGTCACCCACTCCTGAACCGTGGTGCCCTCTTTCAGAAACATATCTGCACAGGAAAAATGCCAGAGATGCAGACGACAATGCTTCCAGCGGAAGACCATCAACTTCGCTCCAATATCAAAGTGGGTGCGTTCGAGCACAAAATGTCGCGGCAGATCAAATTCAATATCGTAGAGCTCCCACGGGATCATCGGCGTGTCTCGGAAGTGCCGAAAACTGGCACTGATCAACTGCAGCAGTCCTTCCGGCGATTCATGATCGCCCGGCAGAAAGTGCAATTTGATAAAACAGATCAAGGAGTCCTCGGGGCAGCAAAACGATGCCGTCACCATGACGTGCTCAACATCGCGCAGCGACCCCGATGTATACCCAACCGCCGATTCTCGAATCGTGTAGATCGCTCCACTCCAACCTTCCTTCAGTCCTTCCACTGGGCCCGACGTCGCCGCACGCGATGTCAACTTGCGGGCCGACTGTTGGTAACTCTGCATCATGCGCCTGATGTCGCGGCGCGATTGCGGACGAATCCACTCCACCTCCATGCGCACCGCCAGTTCATCCTCAAGCGAAAGTTGAACGAGATCACCGCGTGCATAATGATAGGCGGCCAACTCCCAGTTCGCGGGCACTTCGAAAGCGATATCGTCCCAGGCGATACGACGGGTGTCCGCCGCGGCCCCTGCCGAAGGCCGCGCCGTTTGCTCTGGGAAACATTCCGTGGCGATTACCATGAGGTCGGACTCAACATTCGTGTAATGACATTAAAGGACATGGCGATCATCGACGTAATGCCCATACCACAGCCGAAACCGGCCAGGATCACGACCATGTACTTCAACCACATGTCTTTGTATTTCCGTTTGAAGTAGAAACGTCCGACACAGGCCCCGACCATTGTGCAGAACATGGCCCCCGGATTGCTCTGCGCGAGCCCCAGGACCGCTCCGTAAATCAACATGATCGGCAGACCACAGGCCGATAGAACGGCGAACAGAACAGATCCCGTCCCCAGGCCCCATAGTACATATTCGCCGTGAAGCGCCTCCATGAACTGCGAACCGCCTTCGAGGGTTGAGGTGTAGAGAATACATTGGTTACGCAACTGCAGATCCCACATCTTCTCTGTCCATGGATACGCGGATGAGGGAATGGGAGACATACGCCACAAAATCTCCGACGTCAGAAACGATGCGATCAGTATAATGGGAAGCGTGAGCAGGATCGTTTTGACCTGGCTGATGATCTTCGTGCCGGTCAGCTCGAGCACGCGAAATCCGACGGTCTCCGGGCCCAAATTCTGAATCGGCATGGGTGCAAACCAGATCGCCGCACCCTTGTATCCCGATATCAGGATCGTGATTTCGCGCAGGTATGGAATGTTCACGGCCTGCCCGCAAATGCCTTCCAGTTTCGCCGTCGCATACGAAATGACTGGCGTATAGATCACGGCATAGAAAATCATCAACTGCCACGGATACAATGGTCCGATCAGATAACGGCCAAGAACAATCCAGGAGGCGGTTGTGAGAAAGTAGAACGTCAGTGCGATCCAGAGCGAGAAATCGCCCCGGCCTGCATTCTTGGTCACCAGGATCCTCCAATTTTCTTTGCAGCGCGTACCGAATGACTTGGCATGCGTCAATTCTTTCGCATTTGGTTTGATCATGTTCTTCACGGTCATCGACAGAAAAACCGTCAGGTTACTCATGGTTACCGCCAGGGTCAGGCCGATGCCGAACGCCAGGTAAAAATCAAGGTTATTGACGAAGATCGTATCGATGAAACCCATTTCCGGCTGCCACTGACTCAGGATGCCATGGCTCTGTAGAATGGGATTGGCGATCCACGTAATCAGTAGACCCACGAATCCGCCCACAACGCCCCAGAAGGGTATGATCATGCCGGCCAGCACGGCACCCAGGTTCAGCACGAGGTTAAACGGCACGGCCGGCAACTTGGCACCGACTTCCCGCGTAAAATCGATCCAGATCAGGGGGATCAGTTCGATGCGCTTGGGCAACAACACCTCCGTCACCATTGGCACGCCGATGTAGATTGCCGCCCAGACGATACCGATGACACCTCCAATCGCAAAGCATCGCCATCGCCAGGAATTCTCGGCCCCCCGATCCGTGGATAAGGCCACAATGCCGGCCGCACTGACGGGCGCAAACGGAAACGGCAACTTCTCGACATCGTTGACGATACGGTACAGGACGTAACCCAGCCCGTAATTTTCAAAGCGTGAAATAATTGTGCCAAACATGGTCAACCCAATGACGGGCAACCAATGAGCGCGCAACAACGTACGCGGTGCGTTGGCGATTGCCTCCGCGCTCGGAAACGCCCAGGACGGAAGATCGAGACCCAGGCCCTGCACGTATTCCGAAGTCGCCATGAACTGTTTGAACAGAAACCCGGAGAACGGGTCCGCCAAAACGGCCCCCGACATAAAATGGAGCACGTATAGCTCCTGTGACTTGAGATCCGTAAAGGAGCGCTTGGCGATTTCGGCGAACAGAATCACCAGGACCCATTTCATGGCGCCACCAATGTTGGCGTCGTTACCGATCACCAATGACAGGTAGTCCGTTGCCGGGTTCACAAAGAACCCAAGCAGGATCGCCCCCGCAACTGCCTTCCAGTTAAAACCGTCCTCAAACCCCTGCACAGGCGGAGGGGTCATGATGTCGCGATATTCCTGGAGCTCTTTGTCGTCGATGAAAGACATGGGGATTAGAGATTAGAAATCGGATATTGGAAACTTGATACTCGAGAGTGCAGATTGCGAAATGAAGATTGGAAATTTGAGAATCAAAATCTAGCCTCCGGTCCCAAACAACTCATCCCCCTTCTGTACATACCAGTTGTGCTGCGCCGTATCGATGTTGCGCCACTGCATCAGCAGTTGCCGGAGGGTGTTCAGGTAGGGTTGATTCGTTGTGATCCAGTTGCGGTCCTGACCGGAAATTCGGGTATTGGTCATGATGATGCGGTAGCTCTGCACCGCCTCGTCGAACCTTGCGGCGAAATGCACGTCTTGCGTCACTCCCAAATCGAACGGCGCCAGCGCTGCGTTGTAGCGGAGAAAATAGGCGACTTGGTCGTCGGTCTCTTCACGGCTATGGCCCATCGGTGTCGCGATCAGATCGCCCACCGATTTCTCGGTGTGTGCGGCAAAGTATTCATACAGATAGTACATCACGCCGGGCACCAGCTTCGGATGGTAAATAAAGGGAAACGCAACTTCCATCGTCGTACCATCGTGATCCGGCAACGCCCACTTTCGCTTCCCGGAAGGCACGGCCGTGCGGGTCGCCACATACCCGGGGTATAGCGTAGATACCAGCACCAGCCCAATTGTAAACAGAATCGCGTACACGACCATCAGCGACGAAAAGTTCACGTTTAGGCCATCGATCAGTTCGTAATGCTGAATCGCGATCGTTAGACACTGTCCGATGAGGTATCCGCCAATCGAACCAATCACGCTATATACGAACGCCTCGGCTAGAAAAAACAGAAAGATATGGGTAGGATTGAGACCGATGGCGTTGAACACGGCGATCTCGGACTTGCGCTCGTACACGGTGCCCAACATGGTATTGAGAATGATGGATCCTGCGATCAGTAGCGGGATTAGGAGACGTGAAAGGCCGCCGATGGATGTGCGAAAACCGCCGCCCACGTAGTAGGTCCCGGCATGCGTCTTCTGCGCGGCTTCTTCACCGGGAAGAAACGGCTTCGTACTGCCCATGTAGAACTTGGCCTTGGTGACACTTAAGAAGGCGATCACTTCCCGCCACAGCCCAGCCTCGGACGCCTCGATCAAGCTATCCGGAAAAACAACCGAAACGGTATAGGGGCGAGCGGTGAACAGTTTGGCACGCCCCTCGGGAAGCAACATCAGCCGCGACGTGTCGAGCATCGCCGAACTGGAAGCCGCTTCCTCAATCTTGTCAGCGTCAACTGTCACCGCTGGAAGGAACGTCATGCCCTCGCGTGGCACCAGCGACAGCCCCGGGTCAAGATCGCGAATCAACCGGAAACGCGCGTCGTCGACAATTCCGACCAGCGTAAGCGACTCTCCCATGAACGTTAGCTTGGCCTCGCCCAGTTCCTCCCCACGGAATCCCAACGCCTCGGCGGCAGAGGCGGGCAGAATAACTTCCTTGGCATCTGACGCGGAGAAATACTTACCGTCAATCAACGGGAATGCACCCAGAAACTCCTCGTCGACCATTGACAGCCCGATCACCGCGCTCAAGTTCGCCGTTTTGGCAGAGGAAACATTCTGAACCCGAAACTCGTACTTGATCGTCTCCTGCGGTGGTCGATCGTTACGGGGCAGCAGAATACGCCGGACAACGACCTCCGCTCGCCCTTCGAATAGGCTCTGCAGGGACCACAGGGTTTCCTCGTCCATCGGATCCCCCCCAGGCCAATGAAAGAAGAAGCCGGTATAGGGCGCCTCCGTCTGCTGGGTAATCAGGGTCGGCTGCATCTTGCGTGAAACACTCGAAAAAGCCAGCATGGTGAAGATGACCAGCATCACCGTCGCGGTTGTCAGTGACGTTCGAATTCGGCGACGCTTCATGTTATTCACACCGATCAAGAGCGCCTGCTGTCCGACTGCCGCGGTCGCCACCTCTTCGCCTAGTCCCGTATTGCTTCTAAACAACAGGTTCATTTCGCCCTCAAACCGGGTATGCAGAATCCAGATAATAAAACAGCCGATGGCGCCCAGCAGAAACGCGATGAAAATGGCTTCCGGATTCATGGCCATAGCAAAGGCGGGATGAATGTTGCGAAACACCGCGTAGGTCAGCACGAAAAACACGACAAAGGTCAACATCTCGTGCTCGAGCCGTGTGAAGTGAAAAATCAGTTTCTGCAGGAAAAAGCAAAACGGAATCATCAAAGCCATGTACACGACAATGGCCTTCAACATGTCGCCGTTGATGGCACGCACCTGTTCGTAGGCCTTTATCGTGGTTCCTAGCGCCTGGTATGCGGCGCGCACATAGGCGTTGTGATCCTGCTGCTCACGCGCAGCATCCATCTCGGCGATAAACGAATCGCTCGCGCGCAGGAAGTCATCGACCAGTTCGTTGGCAACGCCTTTCATCTTGGTCATGCGGTGCCGTACCATGCGACCCATATCGCGCGGGACGTGGCCAAAGAAATCCGAACCCAGTTCCTCCTCCGTCTCGAAGCCTGCCCCTTCCGGATCTTCAGCTGTTGCATTCAATACGCAGCGCTTCTCGTCGGTCAGCACCAGTAGCCGATCGGACTTGTAGCGCGCACTGCGCTGCCAGACGTAGACCGCCGCCGGGCCGCGCGATTTGTGAAACTTTATGGGCGGCAGGCCGGCCACACCGTGCAGGCCGTATTTGCGCGGAAACGCCTTGCCGCTGGCCGTCTTGGGCCAGAGTTGCTGCACCGTAATCGGCGCGTTCGCTATCAACGTCGGATCAACGCGGTCATAGATCGGAAACTCGCGGCAGGGAAACATGGGCAACGTGAGACGATGATCTGAAGCGGCGAATTCAAGCTTGATCTGCTCCGATGAAATGATTTGCCCCTTATCGACTGCATGGGTTACCTCGCGTGCCTGCGGCCCGAGTTGATAGGCAACGGCATGCAAGCCTTGATGCGACAGACCATAGAACATCGCTTGCCCCGAAGTATCGGTCAGCGCTGTATAGGCATTGATCACGTCGCCTCCGATGATGGCAGGCTCTGTCCAGCGTTTTACAGACTGTTCGTACAGTGCCACCAGGCTGTTGGAAACAGCGCGATCCGGAATGGCCGATCCGGAGAATTCGTCCAATGCATAGGTCCGCATACTGATGGATTTGTTGCCGGCAAGCCCATGACCCAACTTGAAGCCATCGTGGTATTTTGTGAACGCGTCGCCCGGATCCTTCTTATCGGCCAACGCGACGAGGAATCTGCGCAACCAGCGTTGGCGTTGATAAACCTGCTCCGTATCGAAATGGGTAAACGTGTCATCCGGCCCGAAGACCTTCCCGTAGGACGAAAAAACACTGCGCAGGGACAGCGGGCAACGTGACGCACTGGCCGTCAGGTACTGCGCCGACATACTCCAATCATTGAAGAAGTACTGGGCGGGTTGTCCCCGCGTATCCACCATCGAGTCGACATAGTACGGGTCCGTATCCGCCCCGCGCGGCACATCGGCAGCCATCCGCATCGCAAACTTGCCTATTTCCTTTGCCCACACACCGGAACTCCTCCGGCTAAACGCCCCCAGTGAGAACTGTTCAGCATGGGCATCAATCTCGAGACTCACGATCAACTGCACCGTCATTCTGGTCGTCGTGGCCTGTAGTTCATCGTTCGAATTGTCCTGGTCGAGACTCTTCTGGATAGACTTGCGCCAACCGGCTTGCTGGTTGAGCACCGTATCGCGATATTCCTTCAGGATCGCCCGGCGGGTAGGATTGAGCGCGATCTGGCGATAGTAGACGCGGCTGCGACCCCGGCCGAAATCGATCTTGTTGAACAAGACGAGTACCGGGGACAGGTCCGCCTTGTGTGCGTTGAGGGCCGCGATTTGCGTCTGCTTGTCGTCGTCGGGGAGATCTCGGTCGGAAGCCAGATCCATGATGCTCTGTTTCAACTTGTTCAGATGTCGCTTTGCTTCCAGCTGCAACAGGTATTTGATCTGCAGACTCACACCCGTCGTTCGGTCGAGTCGGTCGCGCCAGAACTCGAACAGCTCTTCATCATCAAAGACCGATTTAACACTCGCCACCAACGTATCAAGCGCGACGGCATCGCCGCTCAACAACACCTCGACACGCGCCGCGATCGCACGAATCTGCGCGTCCGGATCATCCTGGCCGGCCAGGATGCGCTTGAGGGTATCCTTGTCGCCCGCATCCAGGTTCGCCCCGAAAGTCTTCAGTGCCGCTTGAAAGTCAGCCTGTTCGAACGGCCGCAAATCGAGCACGGGATCAACGGCAGGCACGGGCGTCGCGAGCAAAGCGGTCGTGTCTTCACCGGCGTCTTCCATGTCTGCGATTTTTTCGTTGCGCTGACGGAGACGCCGCTTGCGAGCCTCCACCCGCTCATCCTGCTGTCGGTCATAGAGGATCTTGAGCAGACCCATACCGGCATCTAATTCGACTCGATCGACCAAAACCGGTTCGAGCGTGAGCAGTTGATAGTTGCGGCTGAAGAGATCGGCCTTACGTATCTCCTTGACCATCTCATTGCGCGCCGTGGCAACGGCACTCGGACCCGCCAACATATGCCAGTTCAGCATCCGCTCTCCCAGGTACTTCTGGGTGTGTCCATTGACGGCCACCAGCAGAACCGAGCGGGCTGGTCGCGTTGACTGAAAATCCTCCAGTAACTTGAGCAGGATATAGGGGTTTATCGCGCGTTGGGCGCCGGTAGCCAGTTGCGGCACGATCGAGTTTGCATCCAGCGCCGCTACGTACATCGTCGCCTTGTTGACAAGCGTTGTGTCTGTTCCCTGAATCAGAAGCCAGTAGTCCTGCAACGCCTCGACCCTCGTCCGCGACGGTTCCGCGTCAACGCGGACCATCTGGCCACTCGCGGCAGCGTCGCGAAGCTGCCCGGCACTTGCGACCGGGACGTAGAATCTAGGGACCGCGACCTCCGTATTGTAGACCTTCCCGATCGCATCCTGGTAGTGGGTCTCATCCGCACCGAGAAACACGAAACCACGAAACCCGAACCGGAGCAGCGACAACCAGCGGTCACCGCTAGTCATGTCCATCACCGCCAGGCTGCCCTTGAGGGCCGTCCCTTTCAGTCGCTCCAAATCGTCATATCGGCCCTGACCCAGGTATACAAGCGGCGTATCGAACTGCGACTCCCTAAAGTTCCCGGGTCGCAGCAGGGTCGGATGCATCGGCAGCAAGTCGACGATGCTGTCGTCCGCCAGCGTGATGCTGGTCTTTCCCGGCACGAAGACCGGACAGGAGAAGGTCAATACACCGTTGGTGAATCCGCTGGCTTGGAACGTCTGCGATACATGCCGGGCCAAGGCCTTGTTGCCCGGCATACCGGGATAGCGCGAACCGACAAACAGGGTCTCGAGTTCCGCCATCATCGCGGCGGCGGAGGTCTGCGCATGCGCCGGCAGGGGCGCCCACAGAGCGCAGAGTCCCCACAGAAAACAGAGGCCGACGCTCCGCAGATGGATTTGGATGCCGGCGCTCACTCTGCAGAAACACCGATGAATACGATGTGGCGCTTCATCAATGTCGTAAGAAAGGCCACAATGCCCAGTTCCGCCTCGCGGGGGCTCATCCGAAATCGCGTCCTGAACGCATGGACCAGATCCATAACACAGCGCTTCCCGTCAATCAGTCGAATGACGAAGGAACCGAACTCGTCGAGCTCGTAACGACGGCGGATCGTCTGCGGTCGAAATCGTTCGATCCAGCTTTTGCCCTTCTCGAACTGGATCTTTACAGTCGTGCAGTCGCCATTCGTCTCGAGCGTCGCTTGCGGATTGAGGACCGGAATCCCCGCCAGCGACTGTTGGCGGCCCAATCGACCCTTGTCACGTTTTCTCAATAAGGACATGTGAAGTATGAATCCCTGCGGCCTGGTAACCGTCATCGTGACGACCGTAGCCCCTGCCCACCTCTCTCCCTGCAGGCGTTAACGACAGACTCGCACTATACGGAAATACCATTGCTCCGACCAAGTGCTATTTGTTACAATATGGCATTTAGCGTCTTTGACGCGCTTCGGAGACCCGATCGGTGCACCGAATACCTCGACAGAACACGCGCGTCGGAATGACCGGCTGAAAACCACATCTTTGCAACCATGGTATCCCTAGACGAGCGAGAAATTGTCATCCGCGCCATTGATGTCGAACGTTACTACTACGGCGACGGCGATACCGTAACCAAGGCGCTGGACGGTATCAGCCTGGATATCTATAAGGGTGAATACCTTTCAATCATGGGACCATCCGGATCGGGTAAGTCCACTTTGTTCAACATGATTGGCGGCATTGACTCTCCTACCAAGGGCATGGTGTTCATTGACGAGATCGATGTCGCGCAGCTCGATTCGTATGAACTGGCCTGGATGCGATGCCACAAGATCGGCTATATATTTCAGTCATACAATATCCTGCCGGTACTCACGGCACTCGAAAACGTCACTTTGCCAATGTTTTTCGCCGGACAGAGCCCCGATGAGGCGCGCGACAAGGGAGCTGAAATCCTCAAACACGTGGGCTTGGGTGACCGGATCTTTCACCGCCCGTTCGAACTCTCGGGCGGGCAGCAACAGCGCGTGGCGGTTGCGCGGGCGCTGGCCAATGACCCCGTCATCATCCTGGCCGACGAACCGACGGCAAACCTGGACGTCAAGACAGGCCAGGAGATGATTGAGCTCCTACACGACCTGAAAGAGGAGCGCCACATAACCATCATCTCCGCCACGCACGACATGAAGATGCTGGACGTCTCCGATCGCATCCTGTGGATTCGGGACGGGAAAGTCCATCGCCTCAAGGAGCGCAGCGAGCTGGATATCCAGGTAGGCCACATGGACGAAGAGGTATGACGCCGAACCGCACAGTCGAACAGATCCCAAACCAGATACGGATCCCCTGGAACACCGCTATCTCGCTCAGTTGGACTGGTCTCAAACGACGCTTGTTTCGATCCATGATTACGATCACGGGTGTCGTTCTGGCCATCGCTTTTCTGGCGTACATGACAATTAACGAATCCATCGTCGGAGCCCTGGTGGGACTCAACGATCCGGTACTCAACGCATCGCTTCAACGACACGGCGTCGATGTATTCTCGGCCGGATCGCTTGACCAGATGCTTCAACTGCTGATCGGACTCGCTTTGCTGACATCAACCGTCGGCATTCTGAACGCGATGCTGATGTCCGTCACCGAACGCATCAAGGAGATTGGCACCTTGAAATGTCTGGGGGCCAGCGACCCCTTCATCATCAAAGCCTACCTGATCGAATCGACCATGCAGGGTAGCGTGGGATCATTCCTGGGCGTGATGGGCGGCACCCTGGTCGCGGTAGGCGTAAATCTCGGAAACTACCACGGCTATGTGTTCCAGGTCTTTCCATGGGCCCCTGTCGGTCGTGCGATGACCGGGGCATTCCTGTGCGGAATTGTAATCACGGTCGTGGCTGCAATCGCTCCGGCGTGGACCGCCGCCAGAAAACAACCGGTGGAGGCGCTACGCATCGACGAATAACGGCCATGTCTGAACCACTCATATCTGCTCGCGGCATAAGCAAGGTCTACATCATGGGCAGCGAAGAGGTACACGCACTGCGCGGCATCTCGCTGGATATCAATCGGGGCGACTACGTGTCGATCATCGGTCCATCGGGTTCCGGAAAATCGACGTTCTTCAACATGATCGGCGGCCTGGACAAGCCCACCGCGGGCGAAGTCATCGTCGACGGCTACCGACTCGCCGACCTGCGCTCCTCACAGTTGGCCTGGTTTCGCTGCCGGCGTATCGGCTTCATCTTCCAGGCCTTCAATCTGATCAATACGATGACGGCGCTGGAGAACGTGGCCATCGCGCGCATCTTTGCGGGCGAATCCCCGGCGAACGCACGTAGGGATGCAGCGGCCACGCTCGAGAGTGTCGGACTGGGTCACCGTCTCGACCATCTGCCGACGCAGGTCTCCGGCGGACAGCAGCAACGCATCGCCATCGCGCGCGCGCTCGTCAACAAACCTGCCATCATTCTGGCGGACGAACCCACCGGAAATCTGGATCTCAATACCGGTGAAGAAATCATTTCCCTGCTCGGTGAAATGCAGCGCAACCTGGGCATTACAATCATCACGGCGACGCATGATATGAAGATGTTGTCGGCGTCCGACGTCGTGGTCACCATCCGCGGCGGCGAAATCAACAAAATCGCCACCAAGGATGAGCTCAACATCACGGTCGGCAGCATTGACGGTGAAACCGTGATGACAGACTGAAGGATCCTGTTGGCGTCTCCGCCTCAATTCGCTATACTTCACAATCATGCAAGATTGGAGATCAGCGAACACGATTGTTGCCCTTGTCCTTGCCCTTGGTTGTCAGATAACCGCTGGCGCTGAGGACGATTCCCGACTCATTCTCGCGAAGTACCGGAGTTTTGACGGATCCGTCAGCTACAGCGTACTGACGGATGATGCCTTCCAGCAGCAGGCTGCAGAGATCAAAAAAGAGCCCGGCTATCTGCGTAACGCCGTGCACGCAGCACGTGCGGAATGGACCAAGATCGAACGTGCCCGACGGAAAGAGTACAGGGATCGGAAAAGGACCGCCTTGGAGAAGGGTGAAGCCTTCAACGAGAAGTTTGAATCGAATCAATTCCCGAATCTGCGTCTGGCGAGGCCATCCCTGACCATGGCCTCAACACACACCAGCCACGAAGAAGCCGATGCCCGCATAGCGAAACTGGAGGAATATGAGTTGAAACGCCACAAGCGCGATGACTCTCGCAAAGCCCGCCCAGCCCATGCCAGCTCCACGGCCTCGAGCAAGCAAGCTGATGTCGAGCGACGCTACGAAGAGGCGATCGAGTCGATCCGCGGCCATCTGGAACGCATCCGGGTCGAAGCCGACATGGATACAGGGTCCGGTCTCGTGCGAACGGGCGAGATTGACAAACGCCTCGGCAGCCCGTCGAGCCGCAGACTCGTCGGCACTAAGCCCGTAAAGACCATCGGCGGCAGTAGCTCCACGCGTAGCGAGTCCACTTACCCCACGCGCAAAATGGGTCAATAGGCCCGTCGCAACGCTGGACATCCCGACGCTTGGCATTGAGTCCCTCATAGCAACCCCGGTCCGTCTCTCTTCTCAGCCCGATCCGCCACACCGGCACCGAACAAAGCGGGTGGACCTTCTCGATGACCCTCGTCGCTAGCTCCCCTGTTCCTGATTCTCCATATGGTACCAATTAGCGGCGATGGTCCTGCCTGTATCCACCGAATACCTCGCGACAACAAAGTGGCGAGTGAACGCTCAAAATTGGGGATTGGTTGATTGGGCGGCGGAGATTAAGTTCTCCCCATCACGAATCCCAATTTTCAGTTTTAGTTTTTGATCTCCGATGAAACCCGCGGCAGCCTTTTTTTCGTTCCTGATAAACGTTATAGGCGCCCTACCCGTGTGGTTCCGAAGTGGGGTCGGACGCGTTCTAGGCACGATTTACTGGTGCTTTCCGACACCCGAGAAAGAGATCGCGCGTCATCAACTGGATCTTCACGTTCCCGAAGAAGGGGGCAGCAGGCACCTGCGCCGGGTATTTGCCCACTTCGGTCAAACGGCGCTCGAATCATTGAACGTCAACGCGATGGTCAGGAACCCTGACCGGCATATTGACTGCAAGAGTCGGGACATCTTTGATCGCGTCCGCCGCTCGGACCAACCGACAGTGCTCCTGACCGCCCACACGGCCAACTGGGACCTCTTGGGTGCCTACATAGTGAAATTCGGCATTCAACTATTCACGGTGGGGACGCCGCTGAAAAACCCCGCCTGGCATGATGCACTCAACGCAATGCGCGAGAAATACGGCGCGAAGACCCTCTGGCGCACCGGCGTCGGAGGAACCCGCGAGATAGTCCGCGCATTCAAGGGCAGCGGCATGATTGGCGCGCTCAACGATCAGGACACGCGCGTGAAAAGCCTACAGGTGCCTTTCTTCGGCAAACCCGCACGGACGCCGGTGGGCCTGGTTACACTCGGCAAGCGGTACGGCGCGCGGTTCGTCTGGATGTTCATGTTCCGAACCGGCTTCAACCGTTATACCGTGTGGGCCGGCGAGTTCGACCCTCACCTGAGCGCGGAAGAAATCGTCACGGCGTATAACAAGGAACTCGAAGCCCATATCCGGCGCTTTCCGGAGCAATGGGTCTGGTTCCATAAACGCTGGGCGCGGCGGCCGAATCTACCCACATTGCGAACCCGCGATTACGTCAGGTATCTCGAGGACGAACTAAAGAAGAAGCGTGGGGCCGATTAGAGCCCCTATTTCGTCGCGCTCGTCCAGCGCGGGCGGCGCGAAGTGGTCAGCCGAACGTTTCACCCTTCGCGCCGGTCTTCAGGACGTCGGATCGGGATACCATATCTTGACCTTCTTGGTCTGTTTTCCCCATTCCTGAGCCTGGGCGTGCGTGGGAAAATAGAGATCGATATGGTTCCTCTTGATCTGTCCCCCACGGTCTTCAACCCGGCCGTATCCATAGCCAGGAATTTCCATGATCACACCAAACGGGAAATACCGCGCGTCGGCCGCAAGGGTTCCCTTGTGGGCACGGGTGCCGGACGCCGTGATTCCGACGCGTTTACGCTGCCCCTTCAATCCGCCGTAGGAATAGACCGGTCGCCCATACCAGGTTCTCTTCCATCCGCAACATTTGCCACAATGACAATAGCCCGTCGTGATCAGGACCCGCTCCCGGGTAACAGCGTTTCGCGGCGGACGCACACCACGGCAACTGGCCAGAATCAGCAACAAACTCAGGCAGACCAGCATTCTGCCGCCTACGTGGCGATATGATCGTATTAAAGACATCGGCAGGTATCGTCCATCCACCCCTTGAATACGGGACCTAATGAGGATAACCTACTTCTCATTAGCGCACATATCTCAAAATGAGACTTTGTCTACTGTAGGGGCGTGCAGCAAATTCCAGACGGTCACAATTAATCCCCGCCCGTTGACAGAGAATCCAATCGGGAACCGCCGGGCAATGCGAAATGCCCGTTTGAATACGATTTACATATGTCATCGCAAAAACATAAGAAGAGCCCCTCGACCGGCCTAACTGTCCTCAAGCCGGGCCAAACGGACTATCCATCGTCGCCCGACGCAGCAACGCTCGAAGCGTTTGACAACGAACACCCGGAGCGCGACTACTGGATACGGTTCGATTGTCCGGAATTCACTGCGTTGTGCCCGATCACCAATCAGCCAGACTTCGGAGAAATCACGATCGAATACATACCCGATCAGAAGTGCCTGGAAAGCAAATCGTTGAAGCTTTACCTGTTCGCGTACCGTAACCACGGTTGTTTCCACGAGGCGTCCGTCAACCGGATCCTGGACGACGTGATCAATGCCATCCGCCCACGCAAGGCACGCGTCACCGGCGAATTCAACGCACGCGGCGGAATCGCCATCACCGTCACCGCCGAACATCCATGAATCGCAGCACTCAGATCCTCCCGCCGCCGCCAGACCGACAGCCCGATCGAGAGGGCGATCAGGGCACAGACGAGCCTCCCGATCGTCGGGAAACGTCGGTTATTGCGCCGCCTAAAGACGGCGCAGCCGCGATTAACGATTATCGAATCGTGAAACGGATCGGGGCGGGTGGCATGGGCACGGTATATCTCGCGCGCGATCAGAAACTGGATCGATACGTTGCACTCAAGCGACTGAAGCCGGAATTCTGGTCCAATCCCGTCATGCGCGAACGATTCAGCCGTGAAGCGCGCTCCATCGCTGCGCTCAGCCATCCGAACATCGTTCACGTCTACCTGACCGCAGAAGATGAGAGCGGTCCCTTTATTGCGATGGAATACGTGCCCGGGCCGGAGCCCTCGCAGCACAAGGATGTTCCGGGTGCCCCGCTCAGTCTGGAGGACAAGGTCGAGAAGGAAGGTGCCATGTCGGTACCGGACGCGGTTAAGATCGTGCTTACGCTCTGTCGGGCGCTCGAAACCGCGCATGCCGCCAACATCATTCATCGCGACTTGAAGCCATCCAACGTCCTGATTTCCCTGTCCAGCGAACCCAAGGTTGTGGATTTTGGACTCGCCATGCAACCGACAGCTGCCTCTCAGGCCCTGACCGCGGCGGGCACAAAAATGATCTCGCTGGGCTATAGCGCCCCGGAACAGGAATCGGATGCGCGAAGCGTCGATCAACGGGCAGACATCTATAGCCTCGGCGGTATTCTTTACTTTTGCCTGACGGGTGAAAATCCGCGCTTCTTTCGCGAGGCACGCGTCCCCGATTACCTGCGCCCGACAATTCTCAAGGCGATGGACAGTGACCGAACACGGCGCTGGGACAGCGTTCAGGAATTCGAGGAAGCCCTCTTCCAGTCCGAGGTCATCTCGCCGGAGCCCGTCGAAAACGTCACATGGTGCTGCAAGTGGTGCCACACGATCAACCCCCTTGCGCGCCGTTATTGTTCCGACTGCGGTTGGGACGGAATGGAGCGGTGCAAAGAATGCGGAGCCGAGTCTCGCATCGGCGTGCAGTACTGCGGATCCTGCGGCACGGATGGGCGTACCTACGAAGAAGCGGTACACCAGCTCAATCGCCTAAATGAGTACGAGAAGAACAAGAAGTTCCACCTCATTCAGGAAGAAGGCGGCGGCCTATCCTTTCAGCCGATGGGCGATAACGGGCGCGGCATTCTTGACGAAATTGGCACCATTCGGAGTCGCGCCGATCGCTCCTTGACGCGACGGACAGAGCTCGAGAAACAGATTCCAATTGAGTATAAGCGCGAGAATTACGACCGCCTCGAACACTTGCTGCGCGAATACGAGAAGTACGACCTGTCGCACACGTATGTCAACATGCAAGCCGCGTTGCCGCATAAGATCGCGGGTCGCGACGTCACACACGCGCGCGTGGCTTTGCGCGAGAAGGACTGGGTTGCAGCCGAACGCATTTGCCGTAACATTCTCGAGAACTACGACCACGATTCCGATGAAGCCAACAACGTTTTGCGACGCATTGTGCGCGAGCGGCGTCTGGCGAAGCTCTATGCCGTCCTGACCTCGATATTCTTTGCACTCCTTGTATACGCGATCAGCCTGGGCCCCATCTACCGCATGGCGGAGAAGGACGGCGGCAATGCGGAGATGTTAAAAAGGGCGGAAGCGGTGTACGCCCCGATGCTCTGGGCCCGCGAGAATACGTTGATGCGTCGACCGATCGAAGCCTATGCGCGCCTATGGGGTCTTCGCCTCTTCCTTTGACCAGACCTGGTACGTCAGTTTGTACGGCTGACCCTCCCGATCCACCTCGATCACGAACGCGTTCGCCCGACCCTCTACCATCTGACGCACCATATACTCCGCGCGGTGGCGATTCTTCATGAGCATACCATTGACCCGCCGAACCACATCACCCGGTTTCATGCCGGCGTCGCGGAAGAAGGCCCCTTCTCCCTTAACATCCAACACGTATCCCCCGATAGCATCCTCCGCAGAGTAGACCGGCACCAGCGAATCGAAGACCGCAAGCAGACGATCCGGCTCTTCGAGCAACTCGCCGTAGTAGGCCATTAACTTCTTTCGATCGAAGATTCGATGCCGCTCATTAACGACCCTTCCGAACCGATTCTCCGTTCCGATCGCAGGCGCAACGAGCCCCTCCTCTACCCCCTGCGGCTCTTCTTCCGCAACCGTTGCGGCTTCCGCCTGGCCTGCAAAACTCAGCCAGAGTTTGATCTCCGATGTATCCTGACGAAGAATGATGTGGTCGCGGAAGATTCGCACGACATCAACGCCACTCACCGTGTCGCCCTCCTGGACGATGTACTGCTTGCTCAACTGGCGGTCGTCAATAATGGCCTTGCGGGCGCTGGGCAAAGGCGGTGCGCCGGGAATCGCGGGAACATCGTATACGAAGAAGATGCCGCGGAAGAGAAAGCGCCCGGCCGATCGGGTATTGCGTGGCACAGCCCCGCCCTTACCGACGCGAATGAAACCCCAGTCAGACGAATCCGTACCGGCCTGCGGCCAATCCGGCACAGAAACCTGGGGCGCAATCGACCCCGGAACGCCCGGAAGAAGTCGATATTGCCACGCGTATATGCCGCACAGCGCGGCCGCGAGCAGCATTGCTGCGCTCGCGACGCCGCGCCAAATACGGGCTTGCTGAGCGGCAAGGATCATAAGCCGGATTCTGTATCCAGCGCCGAAGCGATGGTTACGGTCATATATCTTATGCGATCTACCCGAAGCCATACCGGCAAAGCCGGCATAAGGCAGGCAACCCATGGCTTCCTATTCGATCTTGCTCCGAACGGGGTTTACCGTGCGCCACGCTCTCTCGAGTGTGGCCGGTGGTCTCTTACACCACCCTTTCACCCTTACCTGTCTTCGTTCCGCTCGTTCCCGGCCGGCTCGAAAGCCTGCCGCGTCGTAACCGAAGGCGAAGACGGGCGGTCTGATTTCTGTGGCACTTTCCGTCCCTCCCGCTTGCCGGGAGGTCCCCTCGAATCACGCCATGCGCTTACGAGGGCGTTCTGCCTTACGGAGTCCGGACTTTCCTCCCCATCCACACCTACCCCGAAGGATCGGCGACAGATAGGGCGACCGTTCACCCTGCCTAAAAAACTAGTATAGAAGCCGCCCGCAATAGGTGCAACTAACCATCGCGTCCTGCTTCTGCGTATCGTGATATAGCTGCGGCGGCAACTTCATGTGGCATCCGCCGCATACGCCGTTCGCAATCGAAACAAGGGCCTGATCTCTCTTATTCGCAAAAATACGGTCATACCGCATCAGCCATTCGGGATCCACGCCCCCGGCCTGCGACTGCCGTTCGGATTGCACCGATTCAAGGCGCTGCGCCATCTTGCCGCTGCGTTCATCCATCGCCTTCAAATCAATCGCGACCAGATCCTCCTCGGATTTGAGCGCCGCCTGTTTTTCGCTGATCGCGGCCTCGGCGCCATCAATCTTCTCCATGATCTCGAGCTCGACCTCTTCGTGCTTCTCAATCTGTTTCTCCACAGCGGAGATTTCAGAGTTCATGGCCTTGAACTCCTCGTTGGTCTTCAATTCGAGCTGCTGTTGACGATACTTAGCAATACGCTCGTTGCAGGCGGCCACCTCCAACTCAAGCTCCTTGAGCCGGGCCTGTACGGCCTGAAGGTCTTCGCGCGCACTCTCGAGTTCAGCGCGGTGATCGCTCAAACGGGACTGGATCTCTTCTTTACGGGCAGGGATGTCCTTCAGTTCACGCTCAATCTGCGCAATATCGCAGTCTTGTGCCTGAAGGACGAGCACCTTGTCAATCGTCTCGCCGGGCACCCGCACTCCTCTCCATCTCTCCGTTTGTTGTCATAGTCAGCCGAACAAGTTAGCGAATGAACGACGCCACGTCAACACGCGGCTTCCTTCCCTGTTTATAGTGATCCGAATCCCGCCGACCGTAGATCTTCCGCCGTGATCCCGCCACCCGGTGGCCGCCCGTCCAGGTAGCGGTAGATATACTTTCCGATCAAATCGACCTCGATATTGATTTCCTCTCCGATCGGCACCTCTCCCAGCGTCGTCTGTTCACGACTATGCGGGATGATATGCACGTCAAAGCTCTCCTCTCCGAGTCTGGCGATCGTCAGACTGACCCCATCGCAAGCCACCGACCCCTTCGCGATCAGCCCACGCAGCAGATCGGGTCCTGCCGTTATACACAGGACGAGATCCGAGCCCGCCTCTCCTACGGCGGAAATGATCCCCGTGCCATCAACATGGCCCTGCACAATGTGTCCACCGAAACGATCGTCGGCGCGCATGGCACGCTCAAGGTTAATGGCCGCCCCCGCGCGGCATATGCGCCCGCCTGCGCGAACGATCGTCTCCTCAAGCAGATCACAATAAAAAAGTTCCGGCTCCGGGTTAGTGACCGTCAAGCACACCCCCGATACCGCGACGCTCTCGCCTTCGACGAGCGGTTCCTCCCAGGCGTCGTGCCGAATGGCGACCCGCGCCCCATCCGTTCGTTGCGACGGGATCTCCACTCGACCCATGCGTTGTATCAGTCCGGTAAACATGATTGCGGTCAGTCTGTACCCCTCGATTCGATCGAGCAAGCGCCGTTCTATGCCATCCGTGCCCGAACCAAAAGGTCATCATCGAAAGCACAGGTCTCAACGATTCGCAGCCGAGGCGCGCGGGCAAGCGGCCATCCCTTCCCCGCGAAGGCCGCGCGCGCATCGCCACCGAGAAGACAGGGCGCATAGAAAATCTGGTATTCATCCACGAGTCCGGCACGCACAAGGGATGCCGCCAGTTCTCCTCCGCCTTCGCATAAAATGTGTAACACGCCCTCTGCCGCCAGGGCGCGCATCAGGGCGCGCAAATCCACGCCACGACCCGATGCCGGCAACGTCCATACCCGAGCCCCGTGGCGCTCAAGACGTGCGCGGCGCTTTGCGGGACATGCCGCGGTCGCAGCAACGATCGTTCGCCCGGCATGTGTATCGCATAAAAGATCGAGTGCGGATGGCAGCTTCCCGTCTGTGCTGACGATTACCCGAAATGGAGATCGCCCCCGGGCCGGACGCGGGATCAACGCGGGATTGTCCGCCCGCACAGTCGCCGCACCCACCATGATGCCATCCACCCTTCGGCGCAGGTCATGCACTCGGCGACGCGCCGACGCGCCCGTGATCCAAGTCGATTGACCCGCCCGGTCCGCCAGCCGGCCGTCGAGCGTACAGGCCAGTTTTAGCGTCACGAACGGCAGACCCGTCGTCACCCATCGGGCGAAAGGCTCGATCAACGCTTCACCCGCGTCGCGACCAATACCCGAGGTCACCTCGATACCGCGTGCGCGAAGCTTGCGCAGACCACGCCCGGCGTGTGTCGGGTTCGGATCAGGGATCGACACCACAACACGGCGAATGCCGGCATCGATAATAGCGTCGACACAGGCCGACGTGCGGCCGGTCGTGGAGCATGGCTCCAGGCTGACATAAAGAGCAGCGCCACGTGCTTGATCACCGGCTTCGTCGAGCGCGTAACGCTCCGCATGCGGTCCCCCGCAACGTCGATGCCAACCGGCACCGACCTGTCGATTGCCGCGCACGACAACGGCTCCGACGGGCGGATTAGGCCGTGTCAATCCGACGCCTTTCCCGGCCAACGTAAGCGCCGCGGCCATCCAGCGTTCGTCGTTCCGGCTCATCCGTTAGCCACAATGGCACCAGCGAATGCCCGGGCATCGAATGGCACAAGGTCATCCATGCCTTCTCCCAGCCCGGCGAACCGCACTGGAATCTGAACATCACGCGCAAGACCCAGCAGGAAACCCGCCTTTGAGGACCCGTCCAGCTTCGAGACCACCGCGCCGGTCAACCTGATCGTCTCGTGGAACACACGGGCCTGGGCCACCGCGTTATTCCCCAGCGATGCATCCAGCACGATCCAGCATTCGTGCGGCGCACCGGGCGCAGCCTTCGCAATCGATCGGCATATTTTACTCAACTCATCCATTAGCGGCTGCCGCGTATGCATGCGTCCGGCCGTGTCGATAATAACAACATCCGCACCACGCGCACGCGCGGCTTCGACAGCATCAAACGCGACCGCGGCGGCATCACCGCCGCGCACGCCGGACACCACCGGGCACCCCACTCGCTCACTCCAGAGCTCGAGTTGATCCGTTCCCGCCGCGCGAAACGTATCGGCCGCCGCAAGCAAGGGCCTGAGCCCATTCTGACTGGCCTGCCGCGCGAGCTTGGCTGCCGTCGTCGTTTTACCGGAACCGTTAACGCCAACCAGCAGCAGGACCATGGGAGGCTCGTCCACCGTCCATTGAAACGTATCGGCGTCGGCAAACTCACGTTCGATCAAGCTGGAGATTGTTTCGGAGATCGTCGCCGATGTGGTACAGCGCAGCTGTTCGGCCCATTCGCAGGCCAGCCGCGCGGGGATGTCTGCGGTGACGAGCGCCGCCTCCCATTCTTCGATCTCCGCGTCAGAGACGCGTGCCACCTTTCCCCGACACCCCGCCAACCCGCCGACCAGGTGCGCCCGCGTGCGCGCCAGTGCCTTGATCCAACCCTTCATTCTGAATCGCCAAGCCTCGCCGCTTCCAGCTCCTTACGCGTGCGATCCAGCACGCCGTTTACGAATCGTCCCGATTCCGACGAGCTAAAGTACTTCGCAAGGTCGATCGCTTCGTTGATCGAGACGGCAGGCGGAATATCGTTGCGATGCATCAACTCAAATATGGCCAGCCGCAACACGTTCCGATCCACCCGTCCGATCCGGCGCAGGTCCCAGTTATCCGCATAGCGCTGGATCAGCGCATCGACGGCGGGGCGATACTCCATCACGCCGCAGACCAGCTCCTCCGTGAAAACACAGGGGTCATGCTGCAAATCGTTCGACTGCCAGAACTGGGCAAGCGTCTCGATCGGATCCGCCGGTTGAAAATCGAGCTGGAAGAGCACCTGCAGTGCCCACTCGCGGCCTTCACGTCGCGTTGTCATGGTCTCCTTCCCGCAAGGTCCTGTAAAGATTCGCCATCTCAACCGCCGCCTCGGCCGCGCTGCGGCCACGGTTGCCGGCCTTGCTCCCGCAGCGCTCGATGGCCTGCTCGATCGACCGCGCGGCGACCACGCCGTTCACGACCGGTATCCCGTGTTTGCGCGATAATGCAGACAGCGAGAGTTCGACCTGCGAGTTGATCAGGTCGGCGTGGGGGGTCGCCCCCTGAATAACGACCCCCAGCGCAATCGCAACGTCATAAGATCCGGAAACCAGCGCGCCGGCCACCGCCATCGGAATCTCGTGCGACCCGGGAACGCGTACAACAATTATGCTCGACTGCGCAACGTTGTGTCGCAGCAGGCTGTCGACCGCGCCGGCGAGCAACTGATCCGTAAAGAGCTCGTTGAAGCGCGCAGCAACGATACAGACGCGCAGCCGGCCACCGTCCAGGTCACCGGCCACAATCTGAAGAGATGCCAGTTCCTCGCGCATGACTACAACCAGTGCCCGAGTTTCTCTTTCTTCGTTTCCAGGTAGCGCCGGCTATGCTCGGTCGGCGCCTCGCGCAGGGGCACGATCTCGGAAATTTCGAGCCCGTGGCTTTGGAGACCGACGACCTTGCGCGGATTGTTCGTGATCAGTCGAATCTGGCGAAGTCCCAGGTCGTACAGGATCTGGGCACCGATGCCGTAGTCGCGTAGATCGGGCTTGAACCCGAGGCGCTCATTGGCCTCGACCGTATCCAACCCTTCTTCCTGAAGCGCATAGGCGTGGATCTTGTTCTCGAGACCGATACCTCGCCCTTCCTGGCGCATATAGAGCACGACGCCCTCCCCATTCTCCGCTACCATCTTCATCGCGGAGCGGAGCTGCGTGCCACAGTCACAGCGCAACGAGCCGAACACATCCCCGGTCAAGCACTGGCTATGCACACGCACAAGGGTTGGCTTTTCACTGCCGATAACGCCCATGGATAGCGCAACGTGGTGCACGTTGTTCACCCTGGTCTTGTAAAGGTGAAGCTTAAAGTCCCCTTCATCGGTTGGCATGTCGACCGTCCGGACCGCCGTGACCAATTGTTCACTCTGACGTCGATAGGTAATCAAGTCGGCGATTGAACCAAATTTCAGTCCAAATTTCCGCGCCATGCCGTGCAACTCGGGCAAGCGTGCCATCGTGCCGTCTTCGTCGAGAATCTCACAGATCACGCCGGCTGGTGTCAGGCCCGCCAGGCGCGCGAAATCGACGGCTGCCTCGGTATGACCTGCGCGGCGAAGCACGCCACCCGGCATGGCTTCCAGAGGAAACGTATGGCCGGGTGTGACCAGGTCAGCCATCGAACTTTCCGAATCGACCAGGAGTTGGACCGCGCGACAGCGATCATGCGCGCTAATACCGGTCGTCACGCCTTCGCGTGCATCAACCGACTCCATAAAGGCCGTGTCGTAACGACGGCTTCCGCCGCGAGGTGGCATACGCGCGAGCCCCAGAGCTTCAAGCCGTTCGCGAGTGAGGGCCACGCAGATCAATCCGCGGCCATGCAGACTCATGAAATTGATGGCCTCGTCGGTGACCTTATCCCCGGCAACGATCAGGTCTCCCTCGTTCTCACGATTCTCGTCATCTGCAATGACAACCATTTCACCGGCGGCGACCGCGGCGATGACATCCTTGGCGGAATCGAAGACGATCTCGGTGGCAGCACTCATTTATCAAAGACCTTCAGCGCACCGGGGCGACAAGCCGCGGGATAGAGCGCAGGGTTCATGTCAACTACGGTATCATGTGGCATTCGGGGTCTCAACCGGGAATGCCGGATTGGCCGGGTCAATGCATCCGGTACTCGGAGACGAACTTACGAGACCGGCTTCGCGGAGAGTTCCGGTTTCTTGCCCTTGTGGTAGAGAAGCACCGTGGGCGTGGCGATGAAGATCGACGAGTAGGTACCCACGACGACGCCAATGCATAGCGTCAGCGCGAAGTCATTGATGGCCCCGCCGCCGAAGATCAGCAGGGTCCCCACAACGAGCAAGGTCGTCAGCGACGTCAGCAACGTTCGCGATAGCGTGTGGTTGATACTCAAATCGCAGATGGCCGCGAAGTCGCGGTCACGCACGAGTCGCAGGTCTTCTCGAATTCGATCGAAGACCACGATCGTGTCGTTAACGGAGTACCCAACGATCGTCAGAAGAGCCGCCACCACCGGCAGACTGAGTTGTCGACCCAGGGCCGTATAGATACCCACCGTGATCAACACATCGTGCGCCAGAGCAAGGATGGCCCCGATCGCAAACCCAAATTCGAAGCGCAACGTGATGTAGCAAACAATGCCCAACAGGGCGATCAGCATGGCTTTTAACGCGCGACTCTTCATCTCTCCGCCGATCTGCGAGCCGATCTTGTCCTCGGCCGCGACCGTGAAACCGGCAGACGGGAATGTCGCCATCAGGGTCTCCGAAATGCGGGTCACCGTGTCCTGGTCCGCGCCCGGCGCGTACCCCGTCTTGACCACGAGATACTCCTTGCCACCCACGTCCATCTCGGCCTGGTACTGGATCAGCGCGTCTTCTTTACCGACCGTTGCAAGCGCCGCGCGAATCGCCTCGACACCCGGCTTCTGCTCCCGCGATCCCAGAAGGTATTGAACGGAGGTGCCTCCCGTAAGATCGACGTTCATGATCTGGGTCGGATCCTGTACGCCACGCCAGATCATAAAGGACCAGGAACTTGCGATGACGATCACCGAGACGATTCCAGCAATCGCCCGCTTATCGATAAATTTGAAGGCGGGATCATGAATGACGGACAACATCTTGAGCGTCTTAAGTGGCGTCTTCTCCGCCAACAACTGGAAGATCATGCGGGTTACGATGAGTGCGGTGTACATGCTGACCGCGATCCCGGCGCAAAGCGTCACGGCAAAACCACGAATCGGTCCGGAACCGAAAATGAACAGAATGACTCCGACCAACATGGTCGTGAGATTGGCGTCCAGGATCGTCACGAAAGCCCGCTCGTACCCGGCAACGATGGCCGGCCACAGGCGCTTTCCAGATCGTGTCTCCTCCCGGATGCGCTCGAAGATAAGCACGTTCGCATCGACCGCCATGCCGATCGTAAGCAGGATCCCGGCAATACCCGGGAGCGTCAGCACGGGCAGTCCGATCGGTCCGGACGACACAACATCCTTCGAAAAAATACCCAGGAAGCCGGCGGCGAGAATCATGCCCAACGGCAGTAAAACCATGTTCAACATCAACGCCAGGTTCGCGACGAGACCACTGACCATGTAATAGATCAGCATGAAACCCACAACGCCAATGGCCCCATAGAGCACGGCGCGGGTCCCACTACGGATTGAATCGGCGCCCAGGCTTGGATCGACGACGCGTTTCTCCACGACCTCGACCGGCGCACGCAGCGAACCAGCACGCAGGATGTTGGACAGGAAGCGCGCCTCCTGACGTGTGAAACTCCCGGTGATCTGGGCGCTGCCCGTGTGAATCGGCTCGATCAGGTTCGGGGCCGAGTAGAGCGTGCCGTCGAGCACTACGGCCAACTGGCGCCCCACATCGGAATCGAGATTCTTCGCACCGTTCGGACTGTAATCCGAGGTGAGCGTACTGAATTTATCGCGTCCACGGTTGTCAAACTCCAGGTAGACAACCGGTTGTCCGACCTGTCCAAAATTGACGTTTGCGGTCTTCAGGTAGTCGCCCGTCAACTGCGGCCAACGATCAACGAAATACGGCACGAAGACTTCCTGTGTGCCTTCGTCGCGGCGCTCCAGCAGGAAGTGATAGGCGGGCGGGGCTTCGAACTTCAGCATGCGCTTGCGATACGCCTTGTCCATCTGCTCGTCGGACACGGCGTTCTTATCGCGCATGTAAAACCGCCGGTCACCGGACTGATAGAGCTTGTAGCCCGACGGCACCACGGCGCGATCGAAGAGGTCCTTCACCAGGTTGTCGTTATCCTTGTGAACCAGGCGAAACTCGAGGTACGCCGGTTTGCGAATCGCGTTCTCGGCCTCGATGCGTTTCTCCTCACCCACGCCCGGCAACTGGATCACGATCCGATCAGACTTTTCCTTATAGATAATCGGCTCCGCAATGCCGAGACCGTCGACGCGATTACGCAAGACTTCCAGCGCCTGGTCCTGGGCCCAGCGCAATTCCTCATCGAGCTTTTTGACCTCGTCCTCGGCACTGAGTTCTTTCCATTCGTCGGGAAGTTCGGTCTTGAGACGCTCGAGCAGCGCGGCGCGATCAATCTGGACCGTGAAACTGGTACCGCCCTGGAGATCGATACCAAGGTTGACCTTATCCTTAATGGGTAAGACCGCCATTGACGAAAAGACGATGAGCACGAAAAGGATCAACCACTTCCAGATGGCATTCTTATCCATTCGAGTCCTCCTCGCTCGGGTTCTCGCCCTTGTCCAGAACGCGTTGAACCGCTCCGCGAGCAACCTCGATCTTCACATTGTCGGAGATTTTGATTGCCAGCGTATGATCCTTTACGTTGGTCACGGTTCCGAGGATCCCGCCGCTGAACAGGACGCGATCGCCGCTCTTAACACTTTCGATCAACGCCTTGCGTTCCTTCTCCCGGCGTTGCTGCGGACGGATCAGCATGAAGTAGAGAATCGCAAACAGAATGATCATCGGGAACATGAAGCCCAACGGGTTTCCCTGCCCTGAAGGCGGCGGCGCCATCGCCAGTAGATTATCGAGACCGATCATTTGATACCTCCCAGGAATCTAACGAACACGACGTACAGCGCCGCATTCGGAAAAAGTGAACCGGAGAAAATAGTCGCAATGAGGCAAATCGACAAGCATTATCCTGCCTCGGAATGATCACCTTCCTTTTGACAAGCGGGGGCCCGCTTCATAAATTCCGGGAATCGCCAATACAGTCATGTCTCAAGAGCAAATAGAGAAGGCGCTCGACCAACTTCGCCACGAAATCACGAACTTGCGCGATGAGAACCCCGCGACACGGAAACGACTGACGACACTTGTCGAAAGCATCGAACGCGGCGCCAAGGCGCCGGATAGCGATCACGAGGGCCTGATCGAAGAAATACGCAGCTCGATCGAGCAATTTGAGGTCGAACATCCCAGCACAACGGGCGTGCTGAACCAGATCATGCTGACCCTCAGCAATATGGGGATTTAGCCCGGCAACTCGCAGCCCCTGATTACCAGGGTGAGCCCTTCTGAACCTGTGACGCGCGGCAAATAGCGTGATGCGGGTAGGTCGTTTTCACTGCCACGTTATTCTTCGCTTCCGCTGCGAGACCAGGGTTCGAAGTTGGCGGCATACGCGGCGCGCAGCTCCGCAAAAGTTCCTTCGCGCAGGGCAGCCCGGATCTCGCGCATGAACGTCATGTAGCGATGGATGTTATGAATCGTCAGCAGGCGCACGCCAAGTATCTCGCTCACGTTCAGCAGATGGCGGATATACGCGCGGGAAAAATTGCGGCAGACCATGCAGGTGCAGTCCGCTTCGATCGGATCCGTATCCATCCGATACTCGCCGGCTTTCACCGGGATTCGTCCGTAGCGCGTAAACGCGGTTCCGTTGCGGGCGAAGCGTGTCGGAATCACGCAATCAAACATGTCGATCCCTTGTGCCACGGATTCCAACACCTGCTGTAACTTACCCACCCCCATCAGGTAGCGTGGACGCTCCGACGGGAGATGCACCACTGTCTCCGTAACGCCTTGCATCAGTACGTCTTCGGGTTCACCCACGCTCACGCCGCCGACCGCGTAACCGTCGAACCCGATTTCAAGCAGTCCCGTGGTGCATTGTTCGCGTAGATCACTGTACGCACCGCCTTGAACGATGCCGAAGACAAGTTGACCATCCGCACGCGGTTGCGCCGCACAATCACGTGCCCAGCGCAAGGTCGTCGCAACGGCTTCCTCCATCTCCTCGCGCTCGCACGGGAACGGCGCGCACACATCGAAAACCATCGCGATGTCGGATCCCAGACGCCGCTGAATATCCATCGCCTCGCGCGGGCCGAGGAAAACCGGTGATCCGTCGACATGCGACCGGAAGGCAACGCCATCTTCGCGAACCTCGCGTAGCGCGGACAGGCTGAAGACCTGATAACCGCCGCTGTCGGTCAGGATCGGTTTCGGCCACGCCATGAAGGCGTGCAACCCGGGAAAACGATCGATGACGTCAAGGCCGGGTCGAATACCGAGGTGGTAGGTATTGCCCAGAACAACCTGCACGCCGAGATCCTGCAGTTCGTGGGGCGCCATTGTCTTGACCGCCCCCTGCGTGCCAACCGGCATGAAGACCGGCGTCTCGATCGGACCGTGCGCCGTCTCAAGATGGCCCAGCCGGGCCGATGAGGCCGGATCGTGCGCGCTGGTTTCGAATCGCCCGGGCGATGTCATTCCGGTGGACTTCGCCGCGCCGCCTGACGTAGCGCCATGTCGACCAGAACGAGGGCGGCCATCGATTCAACAATGGGCACCGCGCGTGGCAAGACACAGGGATCGTGCCGACCACGGCCACGAAAGGCAACGGTGTTCCCGTCGTAGTCTGCGGTCTCCTGCTCTTGCGCGATGGTAGACGGCGGCTTGAAGGCCACACGAAAGACAATCGGTTCGCCGTTCGAGATACCGCCCTGGATGCCACCACTCCTGTTGGTTGCGGTTCCGAGACCGCGCGCGTTTTTTACAAAGACGTCGTTGTGCGCTGAGCCGGTGCTGCGTGTACCTTCGAAGCCGGATCCGATCTCGAACCCCTTGGTTGCGGGCAGCGACAGCATCGCACCGGCGAGCATCGCTTCCAACTTATCGAAGACGGGCTCACCGAGTCCAGCCGGCACGCCACGGCATTCGCAGGTGATGATGCCACCCAGCGAGTCGCCTTCCTTGCGTATCGCCTGAATCGCTTCGATCATCTTTTCGGCGATCGCCGAGTCCGGACAGCGAACGTCATTGGCATCAACCTGCGCGCGACCGACCGTGCCTTCGGGCGGCGGCTCGATCTCGATCGAGCCGATCGCGCTGACCCAGGCGACAATCTCGACCCCGTGCTCCCTGCTCAATACCTTCTCCGCGAGGGCACCGGCCGCCACCCGGCCAATCGTCTCGCGAGCGCTGGCACGCCCACCGCCGCTGGCCGCCGAAACGCCATACTTTGCCCTGTAAGTGTAATCCGCGTGAGAGGGTCGCGGCACGTTAGCCATTTCATCATAGTCTGCGGGGCGTTGATCCTGGTTCAGTACCATCATGGCGATCGGCGTACCCAACGTGATCCCGCCGTCGACACCGGCATAGATCTGGATCTCATCCTTTTCGTCCCGGCGGGTTGTCAGGTCGCTCTGTCCCGGGCGCCGGCGACTCAATTGAGGCTGCAAATCCACCTCCGAGAGCTCGATTCCGGCCGGACAGCCGTCAACCACAACGCCCACGCCGGCACCATGGGACTCGCCGAACGTGGTTACTTTGAACACTGTACCGAACGTGCTAGACATATCGAAAAACTCCAAACGGGAAAGCATAGCAGGATCTCGCACCCTGACAAATCGATTCAGGGTGCTCTCCAACCCAATCGACAAAAAACAGGCGCAAAACGGCTCGAAACTCACGCCTGCCTTGACATTCCTGCAGGGGAACCATAAGCTGTTGGCCGACTTACCATCCACCCGCTGATTCGCAGGTAGCATATGAAACGCAAATTCGCATACGGTTTATTGGGAGTCGGCGTCGTGCTGCTCATCGCTGTAATCGCCCTCGTCGTACAATCGCTACTGCGCCTGTCCATGTCGGACCCCTTTGATACCGATATGGCGGAGGATCAGGTTTCTCCCTTCCGACGACCTCGCGCCGATAGCCCGGTCGCCGGGACACCGGAAGACGCGAGATCACCCGCGCTCGTGACCCGCGAACAACCCGGAAGAAGCACGCCCGCGACGGCACAATCGCTGCAGCGCAGCACTATTCCGGCCACCCGTACAGCACCCGCAGCCACGCCAACCGCCCCGGCCTCGTCCCCGCCATCGGTCGCAACAAGCCCGACCGCGCCAGCTTCCCCCGCCGGCACGTCGTCGGCGCGAAACGTGCCCACTCCCCCACGGCCCTCGATCGCCAAACCGGGCCGCCCGCAGGCTCCCGTTGCAGACGGCGCCGTGGGAACGGTCGCATCGCTTAACGGAACCGCAACAGCCTTCCACTACGAGGGCGAGGAAGAAAAGAACCGGATCCTCAAGGAAGGCGCAAGTATCTTTCTTAATGAAATTATCGAGACGATGGATAAGTCCCGCGTGACCATCGAGTTCGTCGACGGCACGTCAATCACCCAAGGCGCGAAGAGCGTGATCCAGATTGAGAGCTATCTTTTTGATACGAAGAAGAAGCCCCTGAACAGCTTCACGATGCGACTGACGCGCGGCCTGTGCAAGCTGGTCACCGGAGCCATCACGGATCTCAATCCTGAACGATTCAAGATTCGCACGCGACTCGCGACAATTGGCATCCGCGGCACACAACTGCTCTTGAAATCCGATCACACGCGATCCGACACGTACGTTATCGAACTGTCTCCGACTCGCCGCGTGCGGGTCGAGGCCGCGCGGGATGGTCGACAGATACTGAACGTGCATTCCGGTGAATCTGTCGTCGTCGACGACGCCGATGCGGCATCCGTCGAAGTCGACCGTCGCGGCGTCCTCATTTCCGTGATCGAAGGTCAAGGCATGACCCATGAACGTTACGACCCCGCCGAGGCGCGCGCCCTTCTCGACACGCTGGCGATGCATCCCGCGGCGCGATATGACATCTTCCAGACTCCCAATGGTTCGACCATCGAACTGCACCGCAAACAACCCGGTAGCGACGACGAGCCATGACCCCGGGTTTCCACAGGCAATGCCTGATTGCCTGGCTGCTGGTGATCGGTCTCACGCTTGGCGTGCGCGCGCAGTCGAGCGACGACGACGTAACCCTGCATCTACGCCTTCTGGATGCCAATCCTTCCGCATACGGCGTGCCGACCGTATACCCGTCCGTCGACAGTTGGAATTTCTCAACGGATTGGGATTGGGAGGATTCCACGATCATCACCGCCGCGGAGCATTCCCACGGTTCGTTCGAAGCAATCTATCCCGGCATCGACCTCACCGTCTATGGTGACGAATATGGCCTCGAATACGTCTTCATTCTCGCGCCCGGCTCCGACCCCAACCAGATCCGCATGCGCTTCGATGAGGCCCATAGCGTGTATTTCCTGGGCGACGGCTCGATCAAACACGAAACGGACACCTCTGAAGTCATCCAGAATCCGCCGCTCGCCTACCTGCGACGGCCGGACCTGAACCGACTTCTTGAAGAAGACCCGGGCCTCGTGCGCGAAATAGATGGATGGTACTTCATCGGCCGCGACGACCTCGTGACCAAGCAAGCAGCCGACTTTACCTTCGCCGCGGATGCAAACATCCGAAACATCGATGGGGCCTACTACATATCGGCCGACAAAATCTTGCCCGGCATGGACGGATGGTATTACCTGGGGGACGACCGGATGATCGCCCGCGAGAACGGGCGGTATCTCCTGCGCAAGACTGAGTATGTCCATTTTCGCGACGGACGCTATTTTGTCGGAGCAAGCTCCGTGATGCGCGAGACGAATGGCACCTACTACGCCGGCAACCCCCTGGTTAAGGACGAGGCTCCCGGACTGTATTATGTCGGCAACACCGACACCATGTTCAAGAAGAACAATCAATACTTCCTGCGCGAAGACAAGCAAATCATAAGCGTCGGCGGCCGCGTCTACATTCCGGCCGCCAAACTCATGGGCGAACCCCCGCCATTATACTATCTCGGTGACACAACCGTTTCCTACACACCACTGATCGACAAGGATACAGGGGAGACCAACCTCTCTGTCGAACCATTGACACCACACTATTACCTGGGCGACAGCAACTCGCTCGAGAAGATTGGTCCGCTTTTCTTCTTTCGTAAACACAAGGATGTCCACGACGACGGCGAGTTCTTCTTCCTTGCCGCTTCGAATCTCGTCGGTGATGTTCAACCCATGTACCACATGGGCGACACCAATATCTTACGCGAAGTCATGAGCCAGTACTACATGGGCCCCAACGCCCCGACCACCGTGCTGGAGGAATGGCAAGAAGACGACTACCGCGTACCGGCCACGCCACCGCGCCGCTACTACAACATATGGCCGATGAAAGCGGACTACTTCATGCCGGATGCGAATACCGTGGGCATCCTGCTGACCGATCATCCGAATGACGGTCAGGAAGATCGCAACGGTATGCGGATGAACCTCATTCCGGGCGACGGGCAACCCGGCGGGCCCCTGTATAATTTCTACATGTCGCCGTCCGGGGTGGCGAACGAGGAATTCCTGCGATTCCTCAACGATACCCAGGCCAACACGAACAGTGTACGCGGTACGAACCTGTTCTTCGATGTCACGGGCAGCGTCTGGTACAACCCCGAAATGCGTCGACAGGAACACGCGATATTCACATTCGAGGGCGCACGCTTCACCTACGATCCGGAGGAGGACGCAGGCAAACGCTATGACCATGTGCGCAACGCTGACGACGAACCCCTCTACAAGGATCATCCGGTGGTCAACGTGTCCTGGTTCGGCGCCGTCAAGTACTGCAACTGGCTTACCATGCTGGCCCAACGCGGTACCGCGGATCTATGCTACACGGAAGGAACCAATCGGCACGATTGGGCACCCGTAACCGCCACCAATTGGACCGAAGGGATCTTCACTGCCCAACAGCGCGACCAGTGGATCGACTACCGCGGATTCCGGCTACCGATGCTGAACTGTGATATTAACAATATCCAGACCAATCGATTCAACGAGTACTACAAAGCGGCCGGATCGCCCGGCTTCACCAATGACTTCCTTGAGTTCGGTCGCGATACCATCCCGGACGCCGATGCCGATTCCGATCTCGGGCCGGATC
>CAJWTS010000016.1 GCA_913047795.1 uncultured Verrucomicrobiota bacterium
AACGAGTATGCGATGGGCCAGTTGTTCAATTACTAACCCGGGTATCCGGAAGGCTGTTGAGTCAAAACAGGAGTTGATCGAACTCGGGGTGCGTCAGATCGTTATAGATGTTAAACCGGATAGCACGTAGAGCACCCAGTGCGATCGACACCTCTCCGGTGTTCTCGCTGTAGCCATGCAGGCGGCCGTCTTTGATGGCCCGTAGCTGCAGCGTAATGTAGCCGTCACGGCGGAAGTAGGCGCGCACGTCATCGTGCATGAATCGCGCTCGCTTTCCGGTTCGTGAGGCGAAGTCGACACGCTTAATTCGGGACAGCGGGGTCGTGATGGAGGCGAACTGCGTTTTCAGCGTTAGCTGACGCGCATCGATACCTTCGATGTCGCCGCTCGCAAGGTCCGCATTCTTGAATCGAATTTCGTCCTTGTCCGTGATTGCCGATACGACCAGCGGTTCGGGCAAAATGCCGTTCCAGCGCATCACCATGATGTTGCGTATCTCGAGACCGCCGGCGCCCTGCGCCTGGAAGAGAATGCCTTGGCCGGCTCCGGCGAAGGCCTCCGGATCCTTCCATGTCTCGACGAAGGCGTTGTTGACGTACATCGATAGCTCGGCCTTGGCTCGGTTGACGAAGAGCTGGAAGCGTTGCGTGATCTTTTCACGGAACCGATACCCGGCGCTGGCGCGTAACGTGTGCGAGCCACGGCCGGTGTTGGTGCGGCCGAGCACAATGCTGGTCGGTGTGATCAGGAAGTAGTACGTGTTGCCACGCGGCGCGCTGACATTGTCGGTATACAGATCTAGGCGAAATCGCGGTGGCTTGGGCGAGTAAATTTCGAACTCGACGAGGGCGACGTCGGGAAGGGCCAGGTCTCTGCCGATCGTGGATGGCTCGCGCGCGATCAGCGTGTGATTGCGATAGACCCAGGGGTGGTCGACATTGGCGTGGCCGAGGGTCCAGCCCTTCAGTTGTGAGGGGCCTTCGTAGATAATTTCGCCGTCAAGTGATTCGGCGAGGATCGCCCGGATCATGCTGCGATTGATCTCGATCATGCCCGCATACGATGTCTCCAGTACGAGGTCGTTTTCGTTCAACTCGGTAATGCGCCCGATCAGTGCATCGCCATTCGTCAGCAGAATCCGATCGCCGGATTCCGCGGGCGCTCCGGCGGTGTTGTGAACGATCCGGATGTTCGCGATGTTGGTGGAGGTGAACGTGATGGGGCCGGCCGCGTGCGGCGTGCGCCAGAGAATGTCGTGGGCGCTCGATCCGCCGATCAGGTGGCCGTGTAACACGTCCTTGTTCGTGAACTCGATCGTGTCGTGCTTGCGCGCGAGGCTCGCGTCATGTGGTTGTTCGGCTTGCGTTTGGGCAAGCAGAATAAGACCAGCGACCGTGCTTAGTGCAATCATTCGGCTGCCCGGCCGGCCCGTAGGGCGCGGATTGTGTGGGCTTGGATGCGCGAGAAAGGAGTTGTGCCGCCGTTTGCTCATCGCTCGTATATTGGCAGAAATCGGTAGTTCAATGCCAGCGATAGCAGAGCCATTGACGTGCTAAATGTCGTTCCGCGTTGCCCGGACCAGCTGCCGTCGGGATTTTGAGTGCGCACGAGCCTATGCGAATGGGCGGCATTCCACGTTTCCCAGGCCTTCATGTCAGCGTGGAACAGGGCCTGGGCGGCGTAGTAGATAAAATAGTGGTAGTAGTTATTCTGATTGATCTGTGCCTGTCCGAGGCGTCGTTGCGCGGCGGCGAAGGTCGGCGATTTTTTCTCCTTGGCGAGTGCGAAGACGAGGGTTCCGATTGCTGTGCGGGGTTCACTCGTGCCCTGGCTTCCCGGCGTGTAGCCGAATCCGCCGTCACGCGACTGGCAGGTCTGGAAAAACTTCAGCGCCCGATCGAAGGCAGAGTCGGGCACGGGAATGCCGGCATTACGGGCTGCGTACAGGGCAACGACCTGTGCCCCGCTGACGGTCGTATCGCCATCCCGGCTGCCGGCGTTATAGCGCCATGCGGAAAGCGGATTCTGCTTCTGCGACGTAAGGATGAGTTGCACGGCCTTGTTTAACGCCGGCCCCAGCTCGGGCATCTCGACGGCACCGTAGGCCTCGGCGAGCGCCAGCGTTGCAAATCCATGATTGTACATGGTTGTACCAATGTAGCCGGTCCTGGCGTCCTGGTTTTGCAGAATGAACTTGAGGCCCCGGACAATGATATCTCGATAGGGGCCGGAGGTCGTGTCCTCACCGTGCGCCAGAAAAGCCAAAACGGCCAGGCCGACCACGCCCGGTTGCGTTGCGAAGTTCTGTCCCCGGGCCTGGCGATCCTCCCAGGCGCCGGTCAGGCCCTGGGTGCCGGCAAGATAGCGTAGGGCACGCGTGTACATGGCTTCCATTTCGGCCGGAATCGGATCCGGGTCGGCGGCCGCTGTCGAAGCAGTGGTCACCAGCACGGCGGCCAGCCATCCTTGCAGGCCCCTAGAGATTTTGAATTGCATCGAGATAGCCTTTTACCGCATCGCGAAATTCAACCGGTATCTCGCCCGGTACGATCCCGCTCGATTTCTCGACACCGCGTGCGTCGCCCGTCGTGCCCACGGACGCACCGACCCCGGTGCCGCGTCCGTTGAGACCGTTCTGTCCGCCGGTGAAACCGCCACCACTGATGCCCAGCATTTGCATCAGGCCGGCCATCATGCCTGCACTTTGTTGTGCGCTCTGCTGGGCGCTCTCCAGGGCGGCGGCCAGCAGTTCGATGATCTCGGTCTCGATCGCGATCGTACCGGAATCCGTCTGCGGCCGTCGAAGGTAGACCTCCACATTCAGCATCTCGCCACTCACCTTGTCAATGAGGCGTCGAAGGTCCTCAGTGGACGCAAGCCGTTCGAGGATGAGCATCTCGCGCGCCAGTGTCTTCTGCTTCCTGGAAAGCAGGCGCGCGTTAGAACTGAAGTGCGGGGACCGCACCACATCGAGTTTGCGGGTTTCCTCACGGATCACCTCTTCCTGTTCGCGGGCGCGGATGAGTTGTAGAATGAGTTCCAGGTCACGGGCAAGTATCTGGCCCTGCTCGCCGCCGGCCGCTGCGGCTTGCGAGGCATCGTCCTGGGCATCCTTGAGTAGATCGGCCCAGCCGTCTAGTTGCGTGGACCAGTATGTCGCGCGATCCATGCCCTTGAAGACGCGATTTTGACCAATGAAATTCGAAATGTTGGCCAGATGCTCCGTCGTAGCCCGTTCAACCATATTGGTATAGACGGCCTCGTAAATCTCAAGGCGCGTGCGGTTGAAAAATCCAGCCAGGTCGTTCTGAATGTACTCTGTCTGCCGGGTTGCTTCGTCCTGGAGCTGCGATTGTTCACGGCGCGCGCGTTCGATTGGCCTGGGCAGGCGGGCCGCGTCAACGCCGGCTGCCGAATTGAGATCGTCATGCAATGCCGTGGCGATACCGCGTTCGGACTGCGCGACCGTGCGCAGGCGATTGATAAAACTTTTGGCGAGCATCGATTCGATGCTTTTGTTCAGGTTCCGCTGTAACTCGTTCAATTTGTCGAGGGTCTCTTTTTGCTGGGTGATCGCATCGTCCAGTTTCTTTCCGCGTTGCGGCTCGCTGTTCTGTGCCTCTTGCAGGGATTCGACGGCCTGCGCCATGCTCTGATCTGCCACGGACTCCATTTTTTGTCCGATCTCCGCCAGTTTCATCAGGACGTCATTCGGGACCTCCTTGTTGCGCAGGGCCTTGGCGAGCACCTCCCCGGCATCCGCGGCCATCTCCTTCAGGTCCTGGCGCCCCTCCTGTTCGGATTTCTTTTGCTCCCCGACCTCGGCCGTTGTTTTTGCGGATTTCAATTCTTCATCCGGTTGGTCGCGCACGTCCTGCGTGGATTCGTGTACGCCTTCCTCATCACGGATCAACTCTTCAATGCGTTCCTGCAGGCGACCCATTTCGCGCTGAATCATCTCCGCGTGTTCTTGCCAGCCCAGGATGCGCACGACGTATTCGGCGGAACGCGCAGGCTGGCGACCCGGGTAATAGTCGATCGCCTGCGCGCCGACCGTGACGGTGGTTCCTGGCTCGAGCCGCTCGATGGACGGGGATAGAACGAAGACGCCTTCCAGTTCACGATTGGTATGGCTGCCTGCATAGGACTGGTTGCCCGCGGGCGCCGTGCCTTCCGCCACGATCGCGGCCCAGTCGACGCGCATTGAGAGCACGCCGAAGTCGTCGCGCGCGGCAAAATTGAACCGGACCACTTCGTCGGGCAGGATGGCTGTCGAGCGTCGCGCATTGCGACATTCCAGGAAGGGTGCATCGTCTTCGCGAATACGAATGTCGATTTCGAGCGGCGGTGTGGCGTCAATCCCGAGATGGTCGCGCCAGGAGAGCGTGGCATGCATGGCCTGGTCGATGAGAATCGGATGGCTGTGAAATCGTTTGCGATCGATCTCCAGTTCGCGAGCGGTTCCATCGTCCAGCACGGCGGTCTCGAGTGCACGATTCGCGCGGCCGCGCAGAATGACCATGCTTTCCTTGAGGACGTCGAGTTGACCGTTTTCGATTGCTGCGGTCGTGGTTGGGTAGCGCAAGTACGCCGGCATCGCGATCTCGGCACTGATCTGATTTAGCACCGGTCGGTAGACCGGGGTGATCAGGATCTCGTGGCGCACGTCGCCAATGCGAATGATGCTGCGCGTATCGGTGAGCAGACCCGGCAACTCGAAGATAACCTGGCCGTTGTTGAACGAGGTACGTGTTGTGGGTTGGCCCACAAGACGGCAGGTGGCGGAGCGCGGATGCCATGCCGATTGCGCGGCGATGGCGCAGGCAATCGTGAAGGGCTCGCCGCGAGGCACGATGAGTGTGCGCGGAATGTCCTGGATGGACACAAAGGTGTAGCGCGCAGTGTCAGAGTAGGGCAGGGCCAGGCGGAGCCACGCGTTGCGTGCGGCGCCGGGAAAGAGGAGCATCGCGGCGGCGGCAAGGCTCAGCAATGCCGCGAAGGGAATGCAGGCCCTGCGGAGGCTGCGGCGCGGCAACGCGTCGCTGAAGTCGTAGGCGGCCGCCTCGTTGGCCACCTGGCGAATCGCAGCCCGTGAAAGGGCCTCCGATTGGTCGGGTCGTTTCTGGCTCGCAATCTCAATGATGCCTTGCAGGCGGTCGCCGAGTCGCCGATGGCGGCGTTGAATAAGGCGTGCCAGCTCGCTGGGTTTGCGTTGTCGCCAGACCCAGTTTCGCAACCAGTTCCAGGCGAATGCAGCCAGGCTGGCAGCCGCGACCATGGTCAGTGCTGTTCGTAGAATGCGGGGTGTATTCCAGGCGCGATCGGAAAGGAAGAGAACCGTAAACATCACGAGCGCGCCGCAGAGGCCGCCCGCAATAGCAATCATGGTCTCGACGCGCCGCAGACCGTGTTCGTATTTGCGAAGCTGGCGCCGCAGGTCGGGCGGCAATTGCCGTTCTGTTTCAGGGCTCAGTTTCATCTAGATCGTGCCGAGGAGCTTGCGTCCGGTCCAGTAGAGCCCGAGCAGGGCTACCAGAAAGCCGCCCCAAAAGGGATTAGACCATAAACGGAAGCGTTTTTCGAGCGGTTTCCGTTCAGGCAGAAGGCGGATCGCTTCAACAATGCGCTCGATCTCGGCTGATTCACCGTATTGTCCGCCGCTAATTGACGCGATTTCGCGCAGCACGTCGGACCGCACCGGGCGGCCGAGCTTTTCCAGTCGAGGGCTATCGACCGGAAGATCCGCGCTGAGCACGCGCACGCTGTCGGGCAGATTAAGGGTCAGGCCATAAGTCCCCGCTTCCTCGGGAACGAAGGAGCCGGTGAACGTGCCCCACTTCTGGTCGGAAGATGTCAGCGGCAAGCGCTCCACCGTTCCGGAAGGTCGTGACACGGTGAGTGGCAGGGTGGGCGTGTCGACGGGCAGGCCCGAGTCGTTAAATGCCGTTACGTGCAGGTACACGGTTTCGCCGATACTCGGCGTTTCAGGCGTCATGAACAGGCGCAGTCCCTTGCGTTGCGCGAGATGCCGGCGATGTGCCATCCAGCGTACGACCTGTCCCCAGAATCGGTAATGATACTTGTCCTCTACGCCGCGGCGCCAGCGCCACGCGCTATCGGTTCCCATGAAAAGCGCTTTGCCACTACCGTAGTCACGAATCACAAGCAGCGGTAGACGTCCGGAGCGGTTGCGCAGGGCATCGTGCACTGCGAGGGTTCGTGTGCCGGGTTTACTTTTCAATACGCCGTCATTCCAATAGAAGCCGGGCAGGATGCGCCAGGCGTCGGCGTTGGCGTCTTCATTCTCGGCCAGCATGGTTAAGAGGTGCCCGCGGCCGGTGCGGGTCAGGACGAGTTGCGATTGGATGCTGTTGCGATAGCCGTCGGGATGGGCCGGGTCAAGCAGAACGGGATTCAGCCGGTCCAGGGCCGTTCCCGCAAGCGAACGCTGGCGGCCGCGCATGCCCGGCAAAAACACGAGGCCGCTGCCATGGTGTTCAACCAGGCCGGCAAGTAAATCGGCCTGTGCTTTGTTCAATTCACCCTTGCCGACGCCAATGTCTCCGAGAAAGACGACGTCATACGTCGACAGCGCATCGATCGTATCTGGAAAGGACTGAAGGTAGTGGGGGCCGGACCCCGCCCCAATCTCAGGGTGCAGGAGCAGGCAGTCCACCTTAACGCCCGGGTCGCGAACCAGCGCATTGCGCAAGTAGCGGTATTCCCAGCGGGGGACCGTGTCGATGACGAGTACATTGAGAATCTCGCGTCGGAAGGATATCTGGAATGCGTGCGTATTGTTGTCGGAAAAGACTTCATCGGGATGCAGGGGAACGCGCAGCGTGAAGGAATGAGACCCCTCGTTCTTCGGCCGGAACAGAAAGGACTCGTGGACCAGTTGGCCGGCAGGCAAGACGACTTCCTTGGATTCCCGTGTTCCATCCGTTCCCGTCAGCATGACGCGCGTGGTGACGTCCGCGTCCAGATGGCTTCGGAGGCCGAAGGGGATCACAATGAACTCGTCCAGCAATCCGTACGAAGGCGCGTTGACGTAATCGAGTCGCAGATCGGGCAGGTAACGGTCGCTCCCCGTTGCAACCGCAAAGACGGGTATCTTGCGCAAGCGATAGCGCGTCGCAGCGGACATCGGGGAATCCCCGCTGTTCCAGTCGCCATCTGACAGTAGCAGGACGGCACGCAGATGCGGATGGCCAGCGAGCACACGTTCGAGTCCTGCGTTGATGTCCGTGCCGACGGTTGGGTTGTCACGGGTGGGTGAAAATGACTCCACGTGGACCTTGCCGAGCGAGGCAAGTGGCCGCTGGATGCTGGTCACCAGTTGAGTTGCAACCCAGGTTGCCCGCGACTGGGCGCGTTGGTCGTCGCCAATGAGGTCGCGCGTTTGCATGCTGTCCGATTCATCGGTCAATACGACGACCTCGACATCCTGCTTCACATCGGTGATGCGAACGTACTCCGGTTGCAGCAGGGAGAATACGACAAGCATGGCGAGCACGAATTTGAACGATTCCAGGCGCAGGTGCCGGGCGCTCTTGTGATTTCGCTGCCAGGCGACCAGGCAGAGGTAGCCGGTCGCGATCAGCATCAGCAGGGCAGCGATGCACACCGGTACTGATGCAGCGAAACTCCAGCCGTTCATCTAATGTCCCTTTGTTCCGGAATGTTCATCGGTTGGCCGCCGGGCACGAGCCGGAAGTGTTAAGAATGATTCCGCAAGCATGCAGCCCAGCATCGCGAAAAAGAAGATGCGCCAGATTTCGCTCTGAAAGACCTTGCTCTCGGCTGATGTTGGGTCTTCCCAGGCGCGGAGTGGCAATCCCTCCATCAAGGTTCGTACGCTGTCGACTTCGAGTACATCTGGCGCGCTTTCGGTCGGAGGCGTGTTGAGGGCCAGCAGTCGTCCGCCGGCCTGGTAAATCCCGGCTTCGAAGCCGGGATTTTTGTCCGCTGCATCGAGCGATACCCAGGGCGCCGAGCCGCGTGACCATTCGCCGCAGAGTTGAATGTCCGCCTGCTGCAGGCGGCGGCCGCCCTGTTGAATCAGGCGTTGCATCATGGGTACAAAGACCATGCCATGGTGTAGCGTCGACCAGTCGGGTAGTGGCAACGTCGTGCAGAAGTAGGCGTTGCCGGAAGAGGAGCGACTCAGGAAAGGGAACCGGTCGGAATATGTGGCCAGGGTCGTGAACGTGGCCGGCATGCGGATCAGCTGGCGTCGCATAATGGATACGTTGTCAACCGCGAGGCTTTCACCCGACGCGCTATCGGCAAGTGGTCCATCATCGCGTGTCCAGGAGCGCACAAACTGGTTCGATGCGAAACGGTCGACATCGTTCCATGCCACGTCCAGAAATGTGTTCGTATCGCTCTCGCCGGGCGGGAAAAAGACGGCAACGCCGCCCTGATCGAGAAAGGCCTTGATGGCGGAGCGGGTCCGACCGCGGGGCGGGTGGGCCTGCCATACGAGCAGGCTGGTGGAGTGAAGATCAATGTCGTCGACCCTGTCGGGCGTATAGACCCGGGCGTCGAGTTGTAGTTTCTCGGGGGACGGCGCGCATGCGAGCTTGAGAACCTGGGCCGCATCCGGGGTCGCACTCACGATCGCTGTCTCCAGGCGTATGTCGTCGCCAAAGACGAAGTACCCGGCGTTGTCGTGCGTATTGTCGTCCGTGGGCAACGTCAGGAATCCCCAGCCATCATCCGTGTCGCGCAAGGGGATGCGGTGGGTCAGTCGTTCATAGGAACGCTCGAGTCGAATCTCGGTCCGAGTGGTCCGGCCGTTGAGATTGACGGTCAGGGGCAGGCGGACCGGTTCGTTGTCTTCCCGCACAACATCAAACGTGATGTAGAGATCCCGTTCGCCTGCCGTGCCGGCCCGCTTTACGTCCACCAGATGCAGGGCCGCATTGGCTTCCGGAGTCCAGTTCAGTGCCATCAGGCGCACGGTCAGTTTCTGTGGCAGGGCCCGGGCCTGACTGACAATGCTTTGCCAGCGGGTGCTTTCTGGTTTCCAGTCGCCGGCCTGCAGGTCGCTTGCGACCCAGATCTCGGTGAAGCCGGGATGATTGGCCGTGATGTAGTCGAGTGCGGCCTGGAACATGGCGGGCAGATCGGAAGCGGTCGACGTTGCGATATTAAAGGGGCCCTCGGGAAGAGAGGACGGGTCGGCCAGCTCGCGCGGTGTCAGGCCCCGGTTGTCGATGAATACGAATCGACTCGACAAGGCAAGGTCACCGCCGGCCTGGGCGAGCAGGCGCATGGCCTGATCGCGCTTCGTGAAACGATTCTGCCGGTCGCGTGTTTCCATGCTGGCGGAGCCGTCGAGCAGCACGATGATTGTGTCCGGTGTCCCCGTCAGGGCGGTTCCCAGCCACCCGCCGACGAGCGGGCGGCAAAGGGCCAGGATCAGGGCAGCGACGGCCAGCATGCGCATCAGCAGGATCAGGAGGTGTCGCACGCGCGCGAACTTGGTCGAACTACGACTGACCGAGATGAGGAACATCATGGCGCCCCAATTCATGGTGCGGTAGCGCAGGCGATTCAGAAAATGAATCAGCACGGGCAAGAGGATGAGTGGCAACCCGAGCAGAATCCATGGCTGGAGTAGTGTCATCGGTGTTCGCCCTTCCGGGTGTTATGACTTGCGCAGGCGCTGGAGAAGAAAGTCAGCAAGCGTCTTTTCGTATTCGTCGCCCGTGGAGACGCGCTGGTAATCCACGTTAAACTCGAGACAGCCGCGCCGCAGGTCGGCGAGGTAGGACTCCAGTTCTTCGAGGTACAGGCTGCGCATCGCGTGCGTGTCGGTAATCATGTTGAAGGAGCTCTCCAGGTCGGAGAAGCGAATCGGGCGGTCGAATTGGAAGGTCAGTTCGCTCTCATCGAGCAAGTGGAAGACGGCCAGATCATGGTTGCGGAATTGGATGTGCTTGAAGCAGTCAAGCAAGCCGTTGATCTCGGTAAAGAAATCGGAGAGTACGATCACCGTCGCACGTCGGCGAATTCGCTCGGCGACATCGTGCAGGGTTTTGACGAGGTTCGTCTTGCCCGTTGGGTTCACCTGGTTCATCGCGTCGTAGATATGGGCCAGGTGGCCCGGAGTGTGTCGCGGTGGAATATCGCGTAGGATACCATCCGCAAAGCACATCAGGCCTACCGAATCACCCTGGTGTACGAGGATATAGGCCAGCGTGGCGGCCAGCCGACGGGCAAGATCGAACTTGCTTGTTCCGTCCCCGGCGAATTGCATCGACCCGCTGCAGTCCAGCACGAGGTAGCAGCGCAGGTTCGTGTCGGCTTCGAACTCCTTCATGTAGAACTTGTCGGTGCGTGCGTAGACACGCCAGTCGACGTGGCGGATGTCGTCGCCCGGCACGTACTTGCGGTACTCGGCGAATTCGACACTCGATCCGCGATGCGGGCTTTTGTGCATGCCGGTCATGGTCCCGACCATGGGCAACCGCGAATGAAACGGAAGCCGGGACAGGCGCGCGACAACCGCGGAATCCAAAAAATCGCGATGCGCGCCGGAGGCCACGGACTAGCCCTCCTGCGTCGAGGCCAGGACGCGCTCGACGATGTGCGCGCTCGTGACGCCTTCGGATTCGGCGTGGAAGTTGGTCAGGATGCGATGCGAGAGAACCGGTTCGGCGACGGCGATGATATCCTCGCGCCGCACGAGATAGCTTCCGTGCAGAACCGCGCGAGCCTTGGCGCCCAAAATCATGTATTGCACCGCGCGCGGTCCGGCACCCCATGTCACCCAGTCACTGATGAAGTCCGGTCGATCGGGGAGCGAGGGCCGCGTCATGCGCACCAGTTTTACGACGTCCTCGTAAATGTGGTCTGGAACGGGCACGCGGCGCACCACCTCCTGGTAACGGATGAGATCCTCGCCGGAGAGGATGGGTTCAATTGCGAGCGGCTGCCCGCCGGTCGTTTCGCGGGCGATCCGGATCTCTTCGTCGGCGGAGGGGTAGTCCACTTGGATCAAAAACATGAAGCGGTCGAGTTGCGCCTCGGGCAGCGGGTAGGTGCCCTCCTGTTCGATCGGGTTCTGCGTGGCGAGCACGAAAAATGGGTGCGGAAGGTCCATCTTGTGGTTGCCGGCACTGACCTGATTTTCCTGCATCGCCTGAAGCAGCGCGGCCTGCGTCTTGGGCGGTGTGCGGTTAATCTCGTCCGCCAGTACAATATTGGCAAAAATCGGTCCGCGCACGAATTCGAAGGCTCGTCGGCCGGGTTGATCGGTTTCCTGCAGGATGTCCGTGCCGGTGATATCGGAGGGCATCAGGTCTGGCGTAAACTGGATGCGACTGAATTCGAGCGCCATCGCGTCGCTGATGCTGTGCACAAGCAGGGTCTTGGCCAGGCCGGGCACACCCATCAGGAGCGCATGACCACGTGCGCAGATACAGATCATGAGCTTTTCGATGACGGCTTCCTGTCCAACAATCACCTTGGCCAATTCCTGTTTCATGCGGCCGTAGACGGCGCGCAGTTCATCGATGGCGACGACGTCTTCTTCGTGCGGTTTGGATGACCCGTTGCTGTCGGATGCCCCATCGATGGGAGATTCGTTTTCCATTATCCATTCTCCTGCGGTTGATTGTCCCCGCCGCGGGCGGCGAGGGTAGACTCGTAGACGGTTCGTACGGAAACGTTACCCGCTTCCGCACAGCGTACACAATCGTCGTGTTCCGGGGAAGACGTGATCACGCGTCCCTTCCATTCGCCGACTTTGACACGGACGTCTCCGTAGGGGGTCTGCACCGTGGCGAATCGTCGTGTGAGCGTGGTCCGCGTGGTCTCGTACTCGCGCACGCCGAAGGTGGTGCTCTCACCGAAGATCAGGTCGAGCGTCGTATCGCGGTCCGCCGGTCGGCAGAGCACGGTAAGCAATACACCGTGCCGCTGCTTTTTCATTTGTATCGGTGTCGTGTAGACATCCAGGGCTCCGCTTCCGAGCAGTTTTTCGGTCAGCGAGCCGAGCAACTCGGGCACCATGTCGTCGAGGTTGCATTCGAGTACGAGGCAGGTGTCCGTGGATGGGTCGGTGGTCGCTGCGGTCTCGAGTAACGTTGCGCGAATCAAGTTGGGGCGGCCCTCCAGGCTGCGTTGGCCAAACCCCGTGCCGCTGCCGCGGGCGATCGCGACATCGGGTGCGGGGCCCTGGAGCGCGGTCAGGATAGCGGCGCCCGTGGGCGTCACAAGTTCGAATGGTTCCTGTGTGGTGATAACCGGAGTGCCTTCGAGCAGGGCCAATGTCGCGGGCGCAGGAATGGGAATGACGCCGTGCGCCGATTGGGTCGTGCCCTGGCCGAGTGGTAGGGGCCCATTCGAAATGGATTCCACCTCGAGAGTGTCCAGGGCCAGGCAGACACCGACGATGTCGATAATGGAGTCCAGTGCGCCGACTTCGTGAAAGGGGACGTCGACGACCGACTGCGCGTGGATGTGGGCCTCGGCCACGGCGAGTCGCTGAAAAATTGCGAGGCTGCGCTCGATCACGCCTGCCGGCAGATCGGATGCCTGGATCATTGCGCGAATATCAGCATGGCTGCGATGATGATGGTGTTCCGGTTCGTCGAGTTTGACGGACAATCGGAGCCCGCCCAGGCCGTGTTCCGCGTAGGGCTGGGCGTCCAGCGTGAACGAGCGGCCGACGAGGGATTCTAGCGGCCCCTGAAGATCGTCCTTGTTCGTGCCAAGGTCGACCAGGGCACCCAGAATCATGTCCCCGCTGGCACCGCCTACACTGTCGAATCGCACATGCATGGGTTGTGCCGGAATCAGCCCGCGCGGAAGGGGGACCGACGCAGGATCGCTGGTGCGTCGCATGTTGCAGGGCTGCTAGAACCGGATTGTAGCGAGGTTGGGGTTCTCCGAGTCATAGATTGGGTCGTACGCCATCGCCACTCGAGAGCGATCCCGTATGGAGTCCGACCAGCATCCATATAGAGATGTTCCGATGATCCGGCATTTGTCTAAAAAACTATTGCGTCACTGCCTCTACAATGTATCACAGGGATGTGCGGTTCTCAACCGGTTCGATATTTAAACATTTGGGCCTTAGCGGGACGTTTTGCCCCACTCCTTTTCCCGTCTCCACCTGGCCACGGGATCAGAGGTTCAGCAATTCTTCGACGTAGTCACGCGTCAGTTCAAAGCCGCCGCTTTCGTCCTGGAGAAGGGTATTGTCGATCACGGCCTGCTTGCGACGCTGCATGGCCAGGACCTTCTCTTCGATCGTGTCCTTGGTGATCAGTTTCAAGCTGTACACAGTGCGTTTCTGGCCGATGCGGTGTGCGCGATCGGTCGCCTGGTTTTCCACGGCGGGATTCCACCAGGGGTCGTAGTGGATGACGGTGTCGGCGCCGGTCAGGTTGAGTCCGGTTCCCCCGGCCTTGAGGCTGATCAGGAATAGTGGAATGCCGCGGTCCGTATTGAACTCCCGGACGGCTGCCATGCGTTCCTTGGTGGCCCCGTCGAGATAGCTGTAGCGCAGATCGCGCGCTTCGATCTCCCGGCGCAGAATGGCCAGCATCTGCGTGAACTGGCTGAAAACCAGGATGCGGTGGCCACCATCCAGGGCCTCGTCCAGTAGTTCCAGAAACAGGTCCATCTTGGCGGAAGGATGTTTGCGATCCACGTCGGGCAGTTTGAGTAAATCCAGGTGACAGCAGATCTGGCGCAAGCGGAGCAGGACTTTCAGGATCTCCATGCGGCATTGGCCAAACTGCTTTTTGGAGAGCATGGTTGTGATACGTGTGCGGGAGGCGTGCAGGTATTGTTCGTAGACCTGCTTCTGATCGGAGGAGAGGGAACAGCGTGAGATCTTGTCGATCCGCGCCGGCAGGTCTTTCGCGACGTCGACCTTGAGTCGTCGCAGAATGAACGGATGCAATTTGCTCCGCAGTTTGCGCTGCGCGCGCTCGGCTTCTTCATTCCCATGCGAGATGGGAAGTTCGTAGGCCTGTCGGAACTGGTCATGTCCGTTCAAGTAACCCGGCAGGAGGAAATCCATAATCGACCATAGATCCGCGACACTGTTTTCGATCGGGGTGCCGGTCAACACGAGACGATGGGTGGCCCGCAATTGCTTCGCCGCGACCGCGTTCTGCGTTGAACGATTCTTAATGTGCTGCGCTTCATCGAGGATCACGATGGCAAACTCCATGTTGATGTATCGCTCGATATCACGGCGCAGGAGCGCGTACGACGTGATGGCCATGTCGACCGATTCGATCTGGTCCCATTTTTCATGCCGGTTCGAACCGGATATCATCAGCACATCGAGATCGGGAACGAAGCGCTGGGCTTCTTCGGCCCAGTTTTCGACGAGACTGGTGGGGCAGACGATGAGCGTGGGTTTGCCCCGGCTGGGGTCATGGAGCCGGGTCAACTGGATCCAGGCCAGGGCTTGCACCGTTTTGCCGAGCCCCATTTCGTCGGCAAGGATTCCCGCGAAGCCACTGGCCTCGAGGAAGCGCAACCAGTTCACGCCGTCTTTCTGGTACGGACGCAGGATCTCAGCCAGCAGGGGACTGAGGTTGACGGGTTCGAGTCGGGCGCCGCGATTGAGGCGGCTTGCCGTGTCGCGCCAATGCTGCGGAGCCTCGACGTCGATGCCGTCGAGTTCGTCCAGCGAGGACTTGACGAAGGCGCCGTAAATGCCTTCGACTTGAAAGCGGGATCCGTCGCGTCCGTCCGAACTTGCAAGGTCGTTAAACACGTCGTTCATGGATGCGATTGCATCGCTGTCGAACAAGATCGGTTCGCCGTCCAGCTCAAGAAAGGAGTCACCCTTGAGAATGGCGCGATGCACGTCGGCTTCGGGCAAGCGTTTGCCCTCGGTTGTCTCGAAGTGAAAGTCGATGCCGAATGATCCGCTATCCTCGTTTATCGAGACCACCGGCGTCATGAATCGAAAGGCATCGATGTGCTCCGTGATGCGTCCTTCGAATTCGACGATCCAGCCTTCACGCCGTAGTGCCGGCAGGTCGCGTCCGATGAAGTTGCGAACCTCGTTGACGCCGACGATGGGGGTCAGGTCGTCGCCCGTGAGGCCGGTCATGCCGCGATTCGCAACGCGATCCATTGCGCGGCGTTCGTCGTCGCGGTTGCGAACCGTGTAGCGCGTGATGTCGTCGGGATCCGGAATGGCAAACGGACCATCTGTCATATTGCGACCGGGAATGACGGTGATGCCGTCGTACGAGGCGTAGAGGGACGGCGCCAGCGAAGCTGGGCTGCCGCGCATGACCAGTCGCATCTTCGCTGCGCCGGGGTCGAACGTGAACAGATCGATGCCGAGCTCGCTGTCGACGTGCACATGGTCCTCGAGAAAGGGGAGTTCCTGGCGGAGGAAGGCCGGCACCCGTGCGCGGGGAACGGAGATCGGGTCGCGGTAGATTGCGTGCAGCGGCTGGGGCAGCACCTGTTCAAGCGGCCAAAAGTTACCCCTGCCGTAGACCCAGCCATTGTTGTTCGAGATGAAGTACGTCGGAAACTCGCCGGCACGCAGGAACGGAAGTTCGGTGTGCAGGAAGAGCAGCAGTTCGCCGTTTTCGTGATCGAGATCGACATGCAGGCGTGATGCCATGGGTGTATCGTTGACAAGAAGCTCGTTGCCGTCGGTGTCGAAGAACGGGCGCCCGTGTCGCAGGGCAAGCACGTTGATCAGGTCGGAAGAATTGAGGGGTAGTTCGTTACGGACGGGGCCCTCGGAGATGTCCTCGAGTACGAACAACATGGCATCGTCACGACTGTCGAAGGTCAATGGCAGATCGCGTGATACCTCCTCGATGGGCAGGCAACGATCCCCGGCTTCAATCTGGACGAGGAGGGGTGTCCGGTTTGTGCGCGCAGCTGCCTGCCAGTCGTCGCGCAGGACGAGGCGCAGGGTAGCGGGAACCGCGTCGATCGTACTCGGCGAGACGCGTTGGATGTACGCCGACTCGTCGAAACGTTCCATGCGTTCGGCACGTCGCCGTTCTTCCAGGTGCTTCTGTTCACGTTCGGGATCGGTTGCACGCGCGACGATGGAGAGGCCGAGGGCAATCACGTGAGAGCAGATGATCCCGCGCTCGGTGCTGTCGCGACAGGGACAACGATTCTCAGCTGTGCCATCGGTGAGCACGTGTAGTTCGCTCTTGAGCGAACGGTTAGCCCATTGGATCGATCCGCTCAGGCGTGGTGGCACGTATTCGGCATCCTCAACATGGCCCTTCTTGAAGATGACCTCGGCATCGCGGAAGACGTTGATGCCCGCCCAGTCGAGCAGTACTTTACGGGTGATGGGCCTGCGATCGGGCGTCGGAGCGGCTTGAAGACCGGGGGCGGTGTCAGTCACTGGGCTTGCCCCGTGTCGCGGCCGTCTTGGATAAGATATGCCCCGCGGGACCGAGAGTGTCGCGCGTGAGATTCAGTTGCGTCAGGACCGCGTCGGTCGTCTTGAAATGACACTTGGCGGTCTCGAGCAGAATGTTCGGTTCCCGCTTGCGGACCAGCTCGATCGCCGCTGCGCGAACGGCGGCCGAAGCCCCCTTGGGGAAGGGCGCTCCGTATTTCTCTGCCATATCTTTTAGCGCGTGTATGAAACGGGCGCGTGCGAGGATCGATGCGGCGGCGACGGCGATGTCCGACTCCGCTTTGTGGCGCTGGATGAGCTCTATCTTGCGGCCCTTGGCCATCAGCGCCTTTTCGACCTGTGACTTGTTGCCGAACTGGTCGGAGATCGCCAGGGGGCAGTCGGGGACCTGATCGAGCAGGTTTTCAATGGCGCGGGCGTGGGCCCAGGCGAGGATGCGATTCACGTTGCGCATCTTGGCATAAAGGCGGTTGTACGCCGCGGGCCCAATGCTGATGAGTGTGTAGCGTTGGGTGCCGAGTCCCTTGTGAAGTTCGCGGGCGATCTCGGTCATGCGTTTATCGCTCGTTATGCTCTTGCTGTCCTTAACGCCCAACTCACGCATGCGTCCGACCAGTGGTTCATCAACATAGGCAGCCGCGACGACGAGAGGACCGAAGAAATCGCCCTTGCCGCTTTCGTCAACACCCATGCGTGGTCGCAGCGCATCGGGATCGAGTACATCCTCGTAACCGACACCCGCGCCTTTAAGCACTTCAGGTTCGAGTACGAATAGAACAAAATCCTCCGCACCTTTGCCCTGAACAAGACATTTCCCGCTATTATAGAGGACAACCCGATAATCTTCGCCATCAGCCGCAGCCTGGGCGTGTTCTACGGTCGCACTGCGGTAGTTGCCTTGATTCAGGATTTGCAGAAGAGCAGATTGTTGCGCCGGATCCAGCGGGTACGTAAATGAGGTGCACTTTCCCATGTATTTGATTGACGGAAATACCGATTTCGTCTAAAAACGGCGTTTATTGTGTGCCAGTGCTCGGGACCTGTCAAGTAGGTAGGCCCGGTTAATGGTAGTAGGCTATTAACTAAGGAGATTTGAATGAACGGATGGCGTATCTTGGTCTGCATGGTTGCGTGCCATTTGTCTGTTGCCGCGGCGTTCGCCCAGGTTAACCCAATGGACCGGGAGAGTTCCGGCGAGCGGGCGTTCTCATTAGGACTGGAACTCGGTTTGGATTATATCGATAATCGAGATTCCTCGGCGACCAATGAAGCGTCGACCTTCGATATCAGGGTGTCGCCATTTGTCGAGGGGCGGAGGAATAGCGATCTCTCGCGTACCGAATACGGGTATAAGTTTACGGCACGCAACAGGAGTAATCCGGGCGATTTCGAGGATGCAGATCAGTACTTTCACAATGCCCACTTGTCTGTGGACTACCAGCTTTCTCCCAAAACGTCGATTGACGTCCGCGATGACCTGAATTACTCGGATGACCCCTCGGTAGAGGAGGGTGGGACTACCATACGCCAGGACGGCAGTTTCTTGCTGAATTCTGTGGAAGCCCTTATCTCGCATGAGATTGTTTCGCGGCATTATTTGGAGGGAAACGCATACAGCCGTATCAAGAACTATGATGAGGATGTCGTCGCCGGTGTTTCCGACGAGGATACGATGAGTTACGGCGGTACGTGGTGGTATCAGGTCTCGGACAGGGCGGCCATGCTGATATTGGCGACGATGCAGGAGTTCGATTATGACGATCCGGACTTCGAGCGTGGTTTCGAGTCTTCGTTCTACGGGTTGGGCATTTTTGCCACGTTTGGAGCGGAAGGGCGTGTATCGGGGCGCGTCGGGGTCAAGAATCTCGAGTTTGATGATGCGTCGCTCGATGCCGAGGAAGACATTGTGACAGAGTTTGCGGTCCGCAATTCGGAAAAGGCCAACTTTCGATACCGTATTTCTGCGGGACACACGATTCGTGACGCTGAATTGTCGCCCTTTGCCTCCATGGAATATGACTTCGTGCGACTCGCGTTCGCGCGTGATATCAGTTCATCGGTTGTCGGCAGAATTTCCGCCACGTACGGAATGTCTGATTACTCGCAGTTGCCCGACGGCGTGTCGGCCCTTGCCGAGGTCGGCACCGAGGATGAGACATCGATCACGGCAGGCTTAGAGATTCGCACGAGCCGGAGGAGTCGCCTCCTTATCCGGCATGTATATCAGATAGTTGATTCTGACGTTGTCGTACCCGTCGGCGATCGCAACTTCGATCGTAATCAGACCTCGGTTGCATGGACAGGGCAGTTGTAGTCCTGCGCCATTTGAGGGAGATCAGCAACCGGAGAAGACATCTGAACGTGCGTGCGGTTCTATTCGTGGCGCGCGCATGGATTCCTGTGGCTTATGGCTGAAGAACAGCAATCAACCCATTTCCTTGATTATTGGCGGGTCCTCCGCTCGCGCAAGGAGATCCTTATCGCAATCGCGCTCCTGATCGTGATTGCGGGTGTCCTGATCACCCTGTTCGTCATGCCCAAGGTATATATGGCCTCCACGCGGATCGCCGTGGAAGAAAGCCAGCCCGATCTGGATGTCTTCACTGCCCAGCGCTACCAGGGTATGCAGTATTTCGTCTATCTCAAGACGCAGTTCGAAATCATTCAATCGGATAAGATTCTCTACGATGTGATCAGTAACCTTGACCTCGAGCGGCGGTTCGCGGAAGCCTACGGCTATACGGGGCGCGAGGATATCCTGCGACGAACGCTGGAGCGAGTGCGGAACTGCGTATCCGTGCAGCAGTACCGCGATACCAATCTGATCGAGATTCGGACGTATATAAGTAGGCCCGAGGATGAAGCCAACGAGCTTTGTGCGCAGGTTGCCAATGAAATTGCCGAGGTCTTTCGCCGACAGCGTGGAGACGTTCAGCGTGGCCGTGTTGAAAAAGCCCTGGCAGTCCTCTATCGCGAGCAGCTAACCCAGGAGGCAAAGGTCAAGGAGCTTGAGGCCCAGGCGTCGAAATTCAAACGCGAGGCACTCATCCTCGGTAACGTCGACGCTCTGGATTCGATCGGAAATATTGAGCACCTGAGCATCCGCATGTTGTTGGTGAAGAAGACCGAAAAACTTACCGACGCGACCGCTGCGGAGGTCCGCAATGAGGCGGTCAGGGAGTTGGCGAATGAGAAACTGCTGGCCGCGACCGAGTTTATCTATGGCGATACGCCATTGGTCAGATTGCGCACAGAGCGAAATGGATACCAAGCCGAATTGCAGGAGATGTTGCAGACACTGGGGTCCCGCAATCCACAGGTGCTGAGCCTGCAGAAAAAGATATCCGAACTTGACCGCCAGCTTGAACGCGGCCTGAGCGGCTTTCGTACAGGACTCGACCTTGACGCGCGTACCGCACGCGCCCAGGTGGACGCGATCGACGACGAGATTAAGCGCGTGCGCGCCGAAACGGTCAATCAGGCCACGACGAGTCGGGCCGAGTATAGGAACCTGGAGCGGATTCTCGATCGTGAACGTCGCGTCGCGGAGGTGCTGAAGTTGCGCTGGATCGAAGAGAAAATTGAACTCGCAATACCGCGCACGACGGTTGAAGTCATTGACCGCGCCGTTGCCCCGCCGATCACGGCGCCGTCGAGTCCGAGCCTGATGTTGAATCTTATCGTTAGCGTCTTTCTGGGACTTGGTTGCGGCGTCGGTGTGGCCTTCTTCATGGAGTACGTGGATACAACGATCAAGACGGTCGAGGATATCGAGCGGTTTATCGGCACGCGAGTGGTCGGGATTATTCCGCAGCGCGTATTACCCCTAATGGAAGAGGGGCCCGAGAGTCCGCACGCGGAGGCCTATCGTGTGTTGCGGACGAACCTCAAGTTCGCGGCACGTGACATCGAATGCAAGACGCTGTGTGTTACGAGTGGAAGCGTTGGGGAAGGCAAGTCCTTGACGACCGCTAACCTGGCGTACGTATCCGCCGTTCTGGGGGACCGCGTCTTGATCGTGGACTCCGATCTCCGTCGTCCGCGACAGGATAAGATATTTGGCATTTCGAACAAGATTGGGCTGGCCAATGTTCTTCTGGGCGAAATGGATCTCTCCGATGTTATTCGCCCGACGGAGGTCGGCAATCTTTCAATCGTTACCAGTGGACGCATTCCCCAATCGGCTCAGGGCATCCTCGACAATTCGCGAACGCGAGAGTTGATTGAGACCGTGCGCGATGATTTCGATCTTGTGATTCTAGATTCGCCGCCCCTGATGGGTGTCAGCGACGCGTCGGTGCTGGTTAGCGAGGCGGATGGAACCCTCTTGGTGATTCAGTACCATAAATACCCTCGTTCCGTGTCGACGCGGGCGAAGGGCATGATCGACAATGTCGGAGGAAACCTGCTTGGCGTCGCGCTCAATAACATCAATATCGCACGGGATTCCTACTACTATTACTATTACCACACGTACTATTCGGCCTATAACAATCCCGACGCTATCGATGCCGAAGCGGTGAATACGTAAGATGAAGACAGGCCGAACATGCGGCGGATTGACCTTCCTCTTCGCGACGCTATCACTCGCGAGCTCCGTGTTCGCATCGTATCGCGCATCCCCTGCGACGGCCTACCGACCGGACGTCTCGAAACTCGTGATCGGGGCGCTCAGTGGTTCAGCGGTGGTGTCCCCGGCGAATACCTACGTTGCACCGCCGCCGCCGCCGTCACCCGTGCAAGACGGGATGAAAACCCAGCCGCCGCCCCGTAGGTTGGAACCGTCAGATCAGATCTCGATCTCGCTGCATGTGTCGGCTTCGGACTCGGGGCGAATTGAGGATGTCATCGATGAGCTGGGTTTCGTGAATTTGCCACTTCTGAATAAGATTAAACTTGGCGGCCTGACGACGACCGAGGCCGAGGACTTTATTGAGAAGCGCTATGTTGAAGAGAAGTTTTATCGATTCATTAACGTGGCCGTCGTGGCGACCGCGCGCAGCTATTATATCGAGGGGCACGTCTTGCGTCCGGGGAAGTATGAGCTGTCGCCGGGACTGACGGTGTCTCAGGCGATCGCGGCAACGGGGGGGATGACGTCGTTCGGGAACGAAAAGAAGATCAGGCTGATCCGGCGCGGAAGGGATGGGAGGATCGGGGAGATCAAGATCCACCTCCCGCGTATTCGGGAAACGAGGAATCCGGATCTACAGTTGGAGTCGGGTGACGTGTTGAAGGTTCCGCGCAAGCTTTGGTGAGATGCGGATCGGCATTAGGCTTCTCGCGCTAAACGCCATTTTTGCGTGCACGCTCCATGCGGATTCTCGGGAGCAACCGAATGCGTTAACAACGGCTGCTTCGGTCGCGGTCGGACAGGCGATTCGGTCGGAGGCGTCCGCGCGTTCGATCACCGAAATCGCAAGCGTGGCGATCGTAAATGCGCACGCATCTCTGGCCGATTCGTTGACCCGACTGCGGATTGCCCGTGAAGCAGGTGAGGCCGACATCATGAAACGTGCGCAGATGGAATTCCGTGTCGTGTCTCGCAGTGTCGCGGAGGCCGATGCCGAGATGCGCCGGATTCAGGCTTGGTTGGGGGAAAGTGGCGATCTGCTGGCGGAGGCTGAAGAGGCCGCCGCGGCCGCCGGGGCGGCTGTTTCCATACGAGCGGCTGAACGTGCCGTCGCCAAGGTGTCGAAACGGGCGGAGTCAATCGAGGGCCTGGTGTCGCGTATCCGAAAATCGACCCAGGTGTTGAAACAGACCTGGCTTATTGTGAGGCCGACGGAGTCTAAGCCGTCGGACGTGACCGCGACGATATCCCGGGTTCCAGCATTGAAGGACAATTGACGGCATGGTTGAAAAAAGCGAGTCGCGTATCCTGCGCTTGGGCGGGTTCGTGCTGTTTCTCGCATCGATTGCCGCCTGCCTCTACGCGATCTGCGCGGAAATAGGGAACGCAAGTTACGCTTGGGCTAAGTTCGGCTCGGCGCGTCTTGATCTGGATCGGAGCATGCGGCTCTGTGATCGCGCGTGGCGATTCTATCCGAGGAATTACTTCACCTGTAGTTATGCCGCGGAGGCGACCTTCCATGCGCCGTCTGGCAATGCGACCGAGAAAGAGAAGAACCTCGTTCGCTCGAAGCGATGGGCCCTGCGCGGTATACGCCTGAACCGCTATAGCCGGCCGCTGAATTTGCGCTGGGTCGCGCATCTCGGTCGAGAGGACCTGTCGCTCGCGATCAGGCATATGCGTCAGTACCTGGAACTGAATTTCTGGCATCCGTACAACCATGTCGTCATGGCCGAATTTCATGCGGAGGCGGGCGATTTCGATCGGGCGGACCAGTCGATGTATTGGGCGGAGGGGTCTGAATATCAGCGTAGGGGTTGGCGCCAGGTCAACCGTGCGAAGCACCGCTATCTAGAAAATCTCCCCGCGTCTTCCGCGCCCTGACGAATCCAGCCACGGCCATCAGTGCGATCAGGCTGACCGCCACGCCCGCCATGTCGGCGGTCGTGCGTCCGTAATACAACTCGACTTTCGACTCGTTGGGGTAGACCAGCATGAAGCCGGGGGTCACCGGGTAGATTCTCTCGGCGCCGCGAACCTTCCAATTCGGAAAGTAGGAGACCGCGATGATGTGCGGGGCGCCTATTGCGGCGGTCGTGAACTGAATACGCCGGGCCGTGATCTTTTCGGAGAGGATACCCGCTGGCGGTCGTATGTTGGTTGCGGCACCAAGCGGATTGTCTCTCCCGGAGTTGATAATCGTCACCCAGTCATCGAACTCCGATGCGCTGAAGGTTGTGCCCATCTCGGGAGACACGGCATCGTGAAATGCAAACGGCTGATCCATCCCCGCACCGGCCGTCATCCAGTCCATGGCCCTGGGGATCCATGTGCCCCGCCGAATGGCACCGCGGTCCAGGCGAACCCCAATCGGTCGCAATGCGGGTATGCGCACATAGCGTCCGTCATGGCTTGTGTTCTCAAACAATTGCCATTCGCGTGACTGGTCGAGCAGGAACCAATCGGGGGATGCACGCATAGACGCCTGGGTTCGCGTCGAGCGGGCGATGAAGTGCTTGACGTTGAGCATTGTCAGATGTCGCGAGGCATGCTCGAAATTGAACTGACCGTGCGGAACCAGAGTCGGAAGCCCGGCGCAAGCGTCCGAGTCTTCGCACTGAACGTGGTAGGCGAACAGGGAGCCGATTGCCGAGTTTACGATTCCACCCTCGATGATCGGCTTGCCGATCAAGTGGGGCGCCAATTCGAAGACCCGCGTGGATCCCAACGAATCGTTGTGGGGATGGAGATCGTTGGCCAGGCGACCGGGTGTGCCCCGCAAGGGAAGCAGGAGGTCGCGGACCACGCCATAGTTGCGCTTGTTTTCGAGACCCTCGTAATTCCAGCGTGTCCAGAACGTAATGGGGTGATAGGTGGTGTCGATGCTGATCAGAATGGTCAGGAGTACAGCCGTGACCAGTAAGGGGCGCGCACGCATGCGACAGGCGATCAGTCCGAGGCCGGTGGCCGCAAGGGCAACAAGTGCGTACCAGACAAATGGCCAGAGCCGCACATTTACGAAGACGGGATAGATTTCGTATCCGACGTAGAAGAGCAACGTGGATACAAACAGCATCCAAAACAAGAGCGCCGGCGGGCGAATACCTTGTCGGATACCGAGAACGAGTCCAATCGCCGCCGGGACAAGCAGCCAGGGCGCCTCGCGCGGAAGGGAGGCGAGCAGGTCAACATCCCAATTGGATCCGAACATGACGGCGTAGCCGTTCTTGGCTACAAGCGGGATGAGCCACCAGCCCATTACCGCCGCCGCGATCGCACCTTCTATGATGAGGACCCTGAGTGCGGGCCGCAACTGCCGGCGCCCGCCGAGGAGAGGGTAACTGGCCAGCGAGAGGACGGCGACGACGCTGGTGAAGAAATGTGAACTCAAGAGCAGGACCAGGAGCCCCACCGTGCGGACTCGTGGGGCGCCGTCATCCATGTCGCGACAGGCGCTGGCTATGAAAAGCAACATGAGCGGAAAGCTGAACGAGTTGGCGATCATGCCCGTGAGGTTGCTGTAGACATTGACGCCCCACATCGTGTGGATGGAGTCAGGTACGAACAGAACAAGCATCATTCCCGCGGCATTCAATATCGGTACGGGTCGGGGCATGCGATGGATGCGCATCGCGGCATAAGCTGCGGCCGGCAAGAGATATGTGCCGCTGACGCTGACAAGTTTGAACGCGACGTTGAACGGTAGAATGAGGTCCAGCAGGACAATCAAAAGATAGGGCAGGCAGAAGTAATATTGGAAGAGGGGAAATCCGCACCACCACCCGTCGGCCCAGCCGACGACGCCTTGGCCGCTGGCAAGCATTTGTTTCAGTTGCGACGCAAGGTAATTGTGGGCGGGCGTGTCACCGCCCACGGCAGTGGTGTCCATCAGCAGGTATGCCGGCGGCATCAGGTGCGCCGTATATGCTGCGAGCACAATAAGAATCAGCAGCTCGAACGCCGTCTGTATTCGGTCTTGATCGGTCGGGTTGCTCACAGCGTCTTCATCTCCGTGGAAAGAACTGGAGTGCAACGAAGCTGATCGCCAGCAGGACGACCAGGGATTGCCAGAGCCGTGTGTGATGAAACAGCATGCGGGCGCTCCCAGCGACCAACAAGCGAGCTTCGTGGATCGCGCAGCGCTGGACTTCCGCAGCCCTATACTCGACGAAGACGAGTGCACGCTGTTGGCGCCCCGGCTGCGAATGGATGTTCAGGATCGGGAACCTGAGCTCCGTCGTTGATCCCGGTGCCAGGCGGAACGGTTGTCGGTTGGGCGCGCAGCGGATCTTGTTCCCGACATGGACGGTGGTAAAGCCCGCACGGGGTTCGTCGGTCAGGTTCTTGAGGGTCACGGCGAGTTGGGATCGACGTTTGAGCGGCGCGGCAAACGTTTCAATTTCGATTTCCGCGTCGAGCAAGGGCTCGGCCGTATCGAGTACGGCCGGTCGAATGGCCGAGATCGGTTGCCCGGTATCGGACCGGTAGTTGATGCGTAAGAGAATTGGATAAGCCCCCGGCACGGCGGGTGGTGATCCAAGCGGGATACGGGCGCGAAATTGCTCGCCTGCCGGGAGGCTCTGCATCGTGGGTGAGGAGTTGCTCACCGTGTTCATCACAGCCGTCACGCCGAGATCGTCCATGACCTCCCCTCTATTGTTACGGATGTGCATATCGACCTCTACGAGACCTGCATGTAGTCGAACGGTACTGTCGATAGCGGTGCGGTCAGCGGAGACTGCCGGCGGAACCACGGCGAGCGCGAGTAGGAGCAGGACTCTTCCATGTGAGGTCATGGTCCAATCATAGAGAGAATCGAGTGAATCCGGCAAGCGTAGCGAACGGTGTCGCGTTTGTAGCTGCTCTGTGGCAAATTGTTCCTTGGACCATGAGGGTAAATCTTAGAATACTATGGGCGATTATGGTGGCGGCCGGTGGCATGGTGCGCGGCGAATCGAACGCGGAGTTGTTCGCCGATCAGGGGCGTTCGCAGGAAAAGCAGTTTCACGGCTATGCGCTCAGGCCGGTGCGAACGGAGTATGTGCCCGTAACGATGCATGATTCGTTTGCGCGGGTCAGGGGGCCCGGGAGAGCGGATCCGTTTCTCTACGACGAGAAGGACGCCGTAGTCAAGAAGCCCCGTTCGGGCACCCTCAGTATTGAGACAATGTCTTACCAGCCCGGTCAAGAGGCGCCGTTACCCAGGAAGCCGAAAGATGGGGCACACTCGTTGGGCGAGGCACTGAAAACCGGTGTGGAACCGGCTTATGATCGTCTGCGTTTCGGAGGGCGGTCCGACGACAGTAAATTTGAGAGGGTGATGCCGGCCGATGTCGATGACGCATGGAACGCTGATCCGAGAGTAGGTTTCGACCCCGACGACTTGAACCCATTCGAAGATGAGTACCGGGAGTTGATCCGACTCAACTCGGAAAAGGACGCGGCGTTCGCCGTACGGAAAGATCGGGCCGTGTCTTTTTTTGAGCCGGGCGCATTAGATGAAGGTAGCGAACGATTTCGCGCGGAGCGTATCCGCGGCCAAGACCGCGGCCTCAGGGGTTCATCCGATGCGCAGGTGAGAGAGGGAGGTCTCGGTTTGGCGATGCCGAGCAGCCTGCCGGGCCCGACAGCGCAGAGTGGCCGCGGTGGCATGCGCGAATTGACCGATGAGAGGGGTTGGCTGTCGGGTGCGTCTCGCGGCGCCGAGTCATCCGCCTCACGGCTGTCTTCGGGCGGTCTTGGCGCGTTGAGTCAACCCGGTACGGCGCGTAGCCTTATCAGGCCGGCCGGCGCAGGCGCCGGGACGGGGGGCATCGATCGGGACCGCGCAATTGCTCCGCCCCGTTCCACGATGCGCCCCTCCGCTTTGCGCGGTCGCGACTAGCGCGGTAGTCAGGCCAGGCGTAACGCGGTCGTTCCGCGTTCCACCGTGCCCACGATTCGACCACGGATACGCTGTTTGGTCAGGATACCCAATGCGCGATCGACGTCGGTTCGACCGACGATCACGACATAGCCAATTCCCATATTGAAGACGCGAAACATCTCTTCGCGATCTACGCGACCTCGTTCCTGGATAAACCGAAAGACCGGCGGCACCTGCCATGCCTCTGGGTCGACGACCGCCGCAAGACCGTCCGGAAGCACGCGCGGCACATTATCGATCAGGCCGCCGCCGGTGATGTGCGCCATGCCGCGAATCGCTACGCCGCGCTGCATGAGGGTCTGTACCGGGCGCAAATAGCTGCGATGCACGGCCAGTAGCGTGTCTGCGACCGTCCGCCGGGTTCCAGGAAGCAGGTCATCCGCCCCGAGGCCCGCCCGGTCGAAGATAATCTTGCGGGCAAGCGAATAGCCGTTGGTGTGTAGCCCGGACGACGGGAGTCCGATCAGGACGTTGCCACGAGCGACACGTTTGCCGGTGACGAGATTGCGGCGCGGTACGCTTCCCACGACGGTTCCAACCAGGTCGTATTCCCCGCTGGGATAGAGACCCGGCAGCTCCGCCGTTTCTCCGCCGATCAGTGCGCAGTCGTTAGCGCGGCAGGCTTTGCAGAGACCACGAACGATATCGCGGAAAATCGGGCCTTCGAGTTTCGATACGCCAAGATAGTCGAGGAAGAACAGGGGCCGCGCCCCGTGCACAAGCACGTCGTTGACGCAGTGATTGACGATATCCTGGCCGACCGTGTCGTGCCGACCTGCGAGATGAGCGACCTTGAGTTTTGTGCCGACGCTGTCCGTGCTGGAGACCAGAATGTGATCGCGCCCGGGGGAGGCAAACATGCCGCCGAATGATCCGAAGTCCCCGTGGACGCCGGACGTTGCCGTGCGTCGAATCATGCGTTTGACGTCACGCAGGCTTGTCATCATCTCGTCGATATCTACGCCGGCGGCTGCGTATGCGGATTTCTTCTTGCGCTTGGCCATGCGGATATCGTTCTGGCTAGTCCAGGCCAAGGGCCCTGAACGTGCGATTGACATCCTTCAAGTGCGTTTTCAGGTCGAAGAGTTTGTCCAGGTCGCGCTTGGATGTTTGCTTGAGAATTTCGGCATCACCCACGATCGCATCACGAAAGGAAGAGCCTTTCTCCCATGCGTGCATGGCGTGCTTCTGAATGATGCGATACGCATCTTCGCGCGTCATGCCGCTATCCGTCAGGTGCAGAAGTACCTGTTGCGAGTGAATCAACCCGTGGGTCAGTTCCAGGTTGCGCAGCATGTTCTTGGGGTACACGCGCAGCCCTTTGACGACGTCATTAAGGCCAGCCAGCATGTGATCCAGTGCGATTGTGCTGTCGGGCATGATGACGCGCTCGACCGATGAATGTGAAATATCGCGTTCGTGCCAGAGCGCCACGTTTTCCATCGCCGCCATGGCATTGCCGCGTAACAGGCGTGCGAGACCGCTGAGCTTTTCGCAGGTAATCGGGTTTTTCTTGTGTGGCATGGCCGAGGATCCCTTCTGGCCGACACCGAAGAACTCCTCGACTTCGTGGACTTCCGTACGCTGGAGGTGCCGGAACTCCGTGGCCCAACGATCGACGGAAGCCCCGGCCAGCGCAATCGCCGCCTGGTACTCGGCGTGCCGGTCGCGCTGCAGAACCTGCGTGGATATGGTGGCTGGCTTAAGCTTCAGCTTGCGGCACACATATTTCTCGACCGAAGGAGGCAGGTGGGCGTGTGTGCCGACCGCCCCAGAGAGTTGCCCGACGGCGACCGTTTCGCGGGCCCGTTTGAGGCGCTCCAGAACGCGGCCGAATTCGTCGTACATCAGCGCCATTTTCAGGCCGAACGTCGTCGGCTCGGCGTGGATCCCGTGTGAACGGCCAATCATGGGTGTCAGTTTGTATCGGCGCGCCTTCGTGGCTGCGCTGCGGCGTAAAGCTTTCACGTCCGCGATCAGGATGTCGATCGCTTGGACCATCTGGACGGCGAGCGCGGTATCGAGAATGTCGGAACTAGTTAGACCACGGTGGATAAAGCGCGAAGAGGGCCCCACATGCTCGGCGACATTGGTCAGGAAGGCGATGACGTCGTGCTTCAGCCGTTTTTCAAGTTGGTCGATGCGCCGGACACTGAAACGAGCGCGCTTCTTGATCCGGGCCAAATCCGCATCGGGCACCTGGCCAAGTTGGTTCATGGCTTCGCAGGCCATGATCTCGATATCGAGCCAGATGCGGTAGCGGTTCTCATCGGTCCAGATGGCGCCGATCGCGGGGCGTGTATAGCGTTCAATCATGACGGTGTTCCATTCGTTTTGCGCGTAGCGCGCATGGCGCGCTACACGCACACAACAAATCATTCTCAGCAGGTGTCGTCAATGGGAAAGCATTGACTACAAGTCGCGATCGGATATTCTCAGAGAATGAAAGTGTTTGTCGTAGGCGGCGGGGGTCGTGAAGACGTCCTGGCTTGGAAACTGGCCTACGATAGTGCTGCGCCGGTGGTCTTTTGCGCGCCCGGGAATGCGGGTACACGGCGTTACGCCACCAATCTTCCGGTTGCGGCCGATGATATCGATGGGCTTGTCGCCTGGGCCTGTGCTGAACGACCCGATTTGACGGTGGTCGGTCCAGAGGCACCGCTCTGTGCCGGACTGGTTGATCGTCTCGAAGCCGAAGGGTTGCGCGTCTTCGGCCCCTCGGGCGAGGCGGCCCAACTCGAAGGAAGTAAGGTGTTCTCCAAGGAGATCATGGCGGCTGCCGGTGTACCGACGGCCGAATGCCGCCATTTTGATGAAATTGTGGCCGCGGAGGCCTATATCAGAGAGGTCGGTGCACCGATTGTGATCAAGGCCGAGGGTCTGGCCGCCGGCAAGGGGGTCACTGTCTGTCTGGATCTGGACGCCGCGCTGACCGCGGCCCGCGAGGCCCTGGTCGATAACGCATTCGGCACGGCAGGTGCCCGAATCCTGGTAGAGGAATTCATGGAGGGCGAAGAGGCGTCCGTGCTTGCGCTGGTCGACGGCGAGCACGTCGTCATGTTGCCCGGTTCGCAAGATCATAAACGTGCATTGGACAACGACCAGGGACCGAATACCGGCGGAATGGGTGCTTATTCGCCGGCGCCGGTGATCGGGAGCGAGGATCTACCGGTGATTCGGGATACGGTTATCGAGCCCGTCTTAGCCGAGATGCGCTCCCGCGGCATTCCCTATAAGGGCGTCTTGTACGCCGGCCTGATGTTTACGCCGGAGGGCATCCGCGTCCTGGAGTTCAATTGTCGATTCGGAGACCCGGAGGTGCAGGCCGTGTTGCGGCGTCTTGCGGGCGATCTATTGCCGGTGCTGGACGCCTGCGTTGACGGTGACCTGACGGATGCGCAGGTGAGTTGGTCGGACGAGGCGAGCGCTTGTGTGGTCATGGCGTCCGGGGGGTATCCGGGGGCCTATGACAAGGGCAAGCCGATTGACGGCATCGAGACCGCGGAGCAGAGCGAGGGGGTGGTTGTCTTTCATGCCGGGACCGATGTGGACTCCGGGGGGCAGGTCGTTACCGCCGGGGGTCGTGTCCTGAATGTGACGGCGACCGGGGTTGATCTCGAACAGGCGGTTGAGCGTGCCTACGGCGCGGTTGACAAGATAAGTTTTGAGGGAGCGCACTGGCGCCGTGATATCGCGGCGCGCGCATTGTCCAGAATAACAGCGTAATCGAGGAGAATGGTTGATGGCGAAGCGTAGAAAGAGTGGGGCGGATGTCGCGATTGTGATGGGTAGTGATTCGGACTGGCCTATCGTTCAGTCTGCGGTCGATACGTTGGTCAGTTTTGGCGTGTCGCACGAAGTGCGAGTATGTTCTGCCCATCGTACGCCGGACGAAGCGGCGCGATTCGCGTCAACGGCGGAGCGCCGTGGGGTTAAGGTGATTATTGCGGCGGCGGGTGGCGCGGCACACCTGGCGGGGGTTGTGGCAGGGCATACAACGCTTCCCGTGATCGGTTTGCCGATCACGGGTGGCGCATTGAACGGCGTAGATTCGCTATTGGCCACCGTGCAGATGCCCGCCGGAATTCCGGTGGTATCCGTAACGCTTGGATCGGCCGGGCCCGTCAATGCGGCCATTTTTGCTGTGCAGATCCTGGCCGGATCGCGTCCCGGTTTGAAAAAAGAGCTGAAGAAACACAAGTCCGCCATGGCGGCCAAGGTTCGTCGCGGCGACAAGCGTGTGCAGGGTGAGCTGCGCAAGATGGCACAAGATCGCTGAGCGCCAATCGGCTGCCAGTCGCATGTGGAATCGTTCCCTGCCGGACGGCCGCCCTTGATTATGATTAGGTTGCAACAATTCCGTGCCCGCTCCGAGGGTCGGGTCAAGCCGGCGCGTAGGCCGGGATTAGCCTGCGCAAAGTCAGCCTGTATGCTGGCACTTGCGTTCATGCCGCTGCCGGGCGTTTCCCAGGCCGCTTCGCGTACAAATGTGCTCGATGAAGTGGAGGCATTGCTGAAGGAACATGGAGTGGCTTATGACACCAATGCGCTGTACGAGGCGGCGGCACTGGGCGCGCTGCGATCGATTGATGCCGGTGCGCGTTTTTTGTCTTCAAATGAGGTGGCGCGCATGGCCGGCGGACCCGGCGTGATGATCGCGGGGCAGGGCGCCGTGTTGCCGGATGCCGTTGCGCGGGACGAGACATGGGAGTTGGGCATTCGTTACCTGCGCCTGAATGGGATTTTCGCGGATACCGGCGGCATTGTCACAAACGCTCTGGCGCAAAAGACGAATGACGCCGGACATGGCCTGATCTTTGACCTGCGAGGGGCGGGTGGAAATGATCCGGCGGCGGTAGCGATTGCAGCCGGAGCGTTCGTGAGTGAATCGACCAACCTGTTCCGGGTGGAAAACATGCGGGGCGGCGTCTTGCAGGCGTACGCATGCTCGAACGGCTTCCGGGTAGAGCAGCCCGTGATTGTGCTGATTGACAGCGGAACCTGCCAGGCTGCCGAGATGCTGGCGGCCGTGCTGTATCGGCAACCGGGAATCGTTCTTTTGGGGAGCCGGAGCGCGGGCGATGCCTTCCTGCGTGAAACGATTCGATTTGGCCCCGCGGGCTACGTCTACATCGCTACGAGAAGAATGGTACCGGGGGATGACCTTGAGTTCGCCTGGAGCGGCGTTACGCCGCATATCGAGATGGATGGCGGAGCCGTCGTGAGCGACTTGCCGGCGATGCCGGCACCCGATTCGATCAGGGCCCCGCAACCCGTCGTGATGATTGATGTTGACCCGGAGGCGGTGTCGGAGGATCCGGAGCCGGAGGATCTTGACTCCGAGCGTGTCCGGCAGCAGCAGCGTCTGATGAACCGCGTTTCGCTAGACGCGACCCTTGGTCGCGCGGTGAACATTTTGATTGGCCTCCAGGCCCTTGGAGAAGACGAGCGTGACGCGACCGACGATCTTAACCGTTGACCCGGACAGGCGGGATCAGGAGGTTCTTGCGAAGACGGCTGCGCTTCTGCATCGCGGAGCGCTTGTTGTGATTCCGACGGACACCGTGTACGGGCTTGCGGTGCATCCGGATACACCGGACGGGCTCGCGCGTGTGTATCAAGCGAAGGGTCGCGCGGATGAGAAACCGATCGTGCTGTTGATTTCAGACGTAGCGCAACTGACGCAGCGGGGTGGCTGTCTCAGCGCCTGCGCGGCCCGCCTGGCCGATGCCTTCTGGCCCGGCGCTGTTACGCTAGTGGTGTCTACACCCTCGGGTACCCAGGGTTTTCGGGTCCCCAACTGTCCTGCCACGTTGGAATTGATCGCGCGTTGCGGCGGAGCCCTGTATGTTACAAGCGCGAACCGCAGCGGCGATGAGCCGACCTGTCGCGCGGTCGATGCGGCGACGGCTCTTGGGGACGCGGTGGACCTCGTGCTTGACGCGGGAACGACGCGTGGTGCGGCCAGTGCAGTCGTGCGTGTGCACGATGAGAGCATTGAAGTCCTGCGTGCCGGGCCGCACGCTACGGCAGAACTCGAGAGGGTGGCATGCGCGAACGCCTGATTCTTTTTGTCTGTACGGGGAACGTTTGTCGCAGTCCGATGGCGGCCTGCCTGTTTTCGCACCTCGCGGATCTTCCGGGTGGATGTCATCCGGAATCGGCGGGTGTCGCTGCGGTCGAAGGGCTGCCGGCGTCGGCCCCTGCTGTGAACGTGATGACATCCCGTGGTCTGGATCTGAGGTCTCACCGCAGTCAACCGGTGACGGCCCGGCTCGTCGACCGGGCGTACATGATTCTGACAATGACCCGCGCGCATAAACGTGCCATCGTGGACCGGTTCCCGATTGGCGCGGACAAGACATACCTGCTGCGCGATTTCGACACCGTGAGTCCCGGCGCGGAGATTGGTGATCCGATCGGGGGCGGTTTCGAAATCTATACCCGCGTCTCGGATGAGATTGACGCCGCACTACCGGGACTGCTAGCGTTTTTATGCGAACAGCTTGACGACGATCATTAGCGTGGAAGTGATGAAAGGAAGAGATGGTAGTTTAAGTGGAACTTGACGATCCAATACAAGGCGCGGGACCTTCCGGAATGGGCGCGGGAGTTCCGGCCGCCGGGGGTTTATCGCTGGAGCAGGTCGACCCCGATATCTTTGCGGCAACCCAACGCGAGTCTCGTCGGCAGAATGATGCGATCAATCTGATTGCGTCCGAGAATTATTGCAGCCGGGCCGTGCGCGAAGCACAGGGCTCCGTGATGACGAATAAGTACGCCGAAGGTTATCCTGGCAAACGATGGTACAACGGTTGCGAATTCGTGGATCAAGCGGAACAGCTTGCAATTGATCGCGCGCGCGAGCTCTTCGGGGCTGATCATGTGAACGTCCAGGCGCATAGCGGCAGTGGTGCCAACATGGCCGCATATTATGCACTGCTAAAGGATGGCGATCGGATGCTGGCCATGGACCTTGCGCACGGCGGTCACTTGACGCACGGGCACCGATTGAATTTTTCGAGCCGGGCGTTCGATGTCGTTGCTTATGGCGTGGACCGTGAGACGGAGCGTATCGATTACGATACGATGCATGCGTTGGCTGTCGAACACCGGCCGAACCTGATCGTCATGGGCGCCAGCGCGTATCCGCGGATTATTGACTTTGCGCGCGCGCGCGAGATCGCGGACGAGGTTGGCGCGTTGTTGATGGCGGATATTGCGCACATTGCGGGTGTGATTATCGGCGGCGACCACCCCGACCCCGTGCCGCTTTGCGACGTGGTTACATCGACCACACACAAGACATTGCGTGGTCCGCGTGGGGCACTGGTTTTGTGTCGCGAGGAGCACGCCAAGCGTATTGATCGGCAAATTTTCCCGGGTATCCAGGGCGGGCCGTTGATGCATACGATCGCGGCGAAGGCGGTCTGCTTCAAGGAAGCCATGGGTTCCGATTACAAGGAATGTCAGAAGCAAGTCGTTCGCAATGCCAAAGTGATGGCCGATGCGCTCGCGTCGAAAGGTCTGCGGATCGTATCGGGTGGAACGGACAATCATTTGATGCTGGTGGATTTGACACCGATCGATCTCACGGGGGATGTTGCAGCGACGACGCTTGAGCAAGCCGGTATCACGGTGAACAAGAACGCGATCCCGTTCGATCCAAAGCCCCCGGCCAAGGCTTCCGGTGTACGTTTGGGGACGCCGGCGCTGACCACGCGCGGCATGGGCGCGGACGAGATGACGCTCGTCGCGGATCGGATATTTGACGCCTTGCGTCACGTGGATGACGAGCAGCGCCTATCGTTGATTCGGAGCGAGATGCTGGAATTGGCTTCGGCGTTCCCTATCCCGTAGTTGGGCTTAGTCGCCTTCGTCGGCCATTAGGTTGCCCAGCATTTCATGATCCGGGGTAAGCGTTGAGGGCACGCCCGCGATGCGCATCATGCTCTTCGCCAGTTTCCGGATCTTGTCCGAACTTTGATCGGCCATCATGAGTATATCGGATTGGGCCTCGTTGATGCTCCCGAGGGAACCGGACATCATCATGCTAACGGAGCAGTGGATGACCGATAGCGGCTGGCATATTTCCTGTACGATCTCGGCCAACGTCTCTAACAGCTTGGCGCGACTCATGCGCGGCCGGATCGCTTTCCCGTCTTTCCCGATCGGGTTGCTGATCGAGGCGTCCTCGGTAAGTTCGGCAACAAGGTTGTCGATTTTCTGATTCGTGCCCTCGATGACCTTGTCGACGTTCCGGTCGACTTCCTGCATCGTTTTGCGTAGTTCGTCTTCGTCCGGGTTTTCCGCCTCCGCGTTGGGGTTTTCGCCGGGGCTGACGAACGTTTGCATTTGATCGAGTAGTACGGCCAACTGCTGAATAGCCGCGACGCTCTCTCCAATACCGGGAGCTTCCGTATTGCGCGCGGCCGAACCGCCGGGTTCTGATATCGCGCTCTGGACGAGTAGCCGCTGCCAGTTTCCCATGCTGAGTCCTTCGGCCATCATTTTTTCACCAAGTTGCGACGCTTCGTCCGAATCGCCGCCTTTCTGTCTAAGATATCGCAGTAGGCTCTCTTCGCTCTTCTCGATCGCGGTCTGCTTCTTGAGGTATTGGTCGCTCAGGGCATCGATCTGAAGCTCATCACGCATGGCCTCCACGGCGTCACTGATACCCGTGATGTACTTCTCGGTTTCGTCGCCGCCTGCACTGCCGCGCAGGCCCTCAAGGATCTCGTGTTGAAGGATGACGAGCATCTTGGAGAGTGCCTTCTTCCCTTTCTGAGTCTTCATCTGGGAAGATTTTGCGAGCTCGTCATAGGCGAGACGCATACAGCCCACCACGATGTCCCCCAGGGTTTCGCCACCGTCGACATCTGCGTAGCCGCTGCCTGCCTCGGACGCGCGCAGTATAAGGGCGGCCAGCTTAACGGGATCCTCCGCCGCGGCTCTCAGTCCGGAAGCTGCATCTTTCGTGTCCGCCTGCGATAGGGCAGAATCGCCCTTGAGAAGCGCGACCGCGTTGGTGACACTGGAGAGGGTAGCTTTATTTAGGCCGGCCTTGTTCATCTCGTGCTTGGTGATGACAAGATCGTCTTCCGTGATCTCCTGATACACGACGGTCCTCGCTCCGATGTGTGTCAGATTACTGCTCTTAACGAACTCGGCAAAGCCACCTACCAGCTGAAGCTCATCAGCGGTTGCGTTGAGAATTTCAAGCAGCTCGTCAAATGTGCTGCGAGGAATGCCTTGCGTGATCGAAAAGTCATAGATTTCGCGGTCAGCGAGGTGATTGATGAATGTCTGTGCCGGCAGGCCCACAACGGGAGTGTCGTGTCTGTTCATGCGCAGGTCCGTACCCGTAATGTGAAACGCGATTTCGTGGCATTCTTCAAGGCTATGCACGATGTGCAAGAAACAGTCATCCGTTGTCTGCTGCTTGTCGCTCGCCGACAGCCACGCGGAATCACGATTGTTGGTAACGATCATTCCCATCCGCGTAATGATTTCCCCTGCGCCGGGCACGATCGGCATGGCTGGGGTGTTGTCCTGTTCGTTCCCCTTCGCGACAGCGGTCCCCTTCTTGCGTATATAGGGTCGCTTGGCTGCTGTCATAGCAGGCCTCGTGCGTCGCGTGACTTCGTTCTAACCTGGGGAGGCATATCAGCTGCAGTGCAGTGCGGCATCAGGGCGCCGTAGCGATCGTCAGGTGGTGGCCGGAGGCCGGATTTTCGACGCCGTAGGAGCATTCCGGCACCTCCTCTGTGGAGCGAAGGAGATAGCTCCCGCCACGTGGACATACGAGAAGGTCATAACCTTTTCCCTCCAGGCTACGTCCTCGGACAAAACGATCGAGTTCCTTCGGGGTTGGGACCGCCCCGGGCGGCTTGTGTTCCAGTTCCCACCACATCTGTGTGCTTTCCTTGAGAAGAGCGAGGTTGCTGATGCATTGATCGCGTTCGGGATCGCTGCGATTGTCAGCGTGCTCACGTAATTGCGCCAATACCATCCATGCCAGCATACCGATCAGCAAGATGGCCAGGGCCGCGAGGATTCCTGTGCGTAGTTTCGTCAATCAGTCTCCTGGCTGCCGGTTCTTCATTCAATAAGAATATAAGGATCTGGGGGTTGGGGTCAAAGTGGAATCAGTCGGTTGTAAGGAATGCGGGTGAGGTCAGCGAGACCATGGATTCAGCGGGCAGCTCCGTGCTCACGCGTCCATTGACGACGGTCAACGGCGTCTGTGTGCTGAAACGCTTGCGAGAGGTGGAGACGACGGGGATCAGCCGTCGGATGCTCGAGGGAATGCCGCTGACCGTGACCGGTCGTTTGGCCCCGTAGTTCGCCACATGCACAACGATCCCCGTCGGGTTTGTCGCTCCGTCCGCAAACACACTGGCCTGTACGTGTTCGCTCGAGGATTCGCTCCAGTAGCCGATACCGGGTGAGGGTGTTAAGTTGCAGAAGTGCTTCATGAAGGCATGCCGTGTGCCGCCCCGGGCCACGCCGTGGTGTGCAACCGCCAGACGGTAGTCGGGCGCAAACTGCCAATACATCACGCCTTGTGGTCGCGCAACACGCAGTAACTCCTGGTAGAGCCGTAGTTCGTCGAGAGCGTAGTGGGGCGCATCGAGTTTCCATGGCGTCCGGTGCGCACCGGCATCGACGCCGGCCTCCGTTACATAAAGCGGAAGTTTCAGGCGTGTTGCCAGCGCACGCCATTTTGCGTAGTCGTCCATATCGCTTTTCCAGGTATGGAAGGCCAACGCACCCGCATGTGCCAGCACACTGTCGTCATGCCCTTCGGCATACTCGATCGTGCGCGCGGAGCCCGTGTCTCCAATTAGAATCTTTGTCGAGAGCTTGAGGTCGCGCAGATGAGAGCCGAGTCGAATGAGCGCCTCGCGGTGCTCGGTAAGATCGAGATACGTGTAAACGCCGAGATCGGGTTCGTTGAAAGAGATCAGCTCGGGTTCAACATCATACTTGTGCTTCGCATACAGGAGGAAAGCACCCAGGGATTCGGCGACCTCGTCCCACATGTCCGGCTTGAGTCGACGCTTTAGGGTCCAGAGCGGTTTTCGCGGGCCACCATACATCCAGGCGGGTAGATGCCAGATCGAAAGGCAAAGCCGGGCGCCATCCTGCTCGAAGTCCCGCATCAGCGTGAGCTCACGCCGCAGTGGCGACTCAGCGATGTCGTTCTTTTCGAAAGCGATCCAATTGATGGTGCCGGCGTCTTTGTTGTCGTTCTCGGGCTCCCACATATACAGGCTCATCTCCATGCGAACCCATGCGGACCGCAACGTTTGCCGATTGAAGGCGGTTACCGCCGAGTCGAGCTCGAAGCAATAATTGCCACCGAATCCCTCAAACGGGAACTGAGCTTGGCCGGGTTCAATCGTGATCACGGCAGGCTGACCGTCCTCCGGTGCGACGAATTCGATGTCGAACGTGCTGGTGACCGTTTGGCCGGCCGTTGTTCCGCCTTCATGCAGTGGGGTGTAAAGCGCGAAGGTGGCCGAAGACCATCGGCGATCGTCCTGCAGGTAGATCCACCGGTTCTCCCTGAAGTTGAGGCGAAGTTCTTCGCGGCCGCCCACATCTGTCAGTACCGCGCGTGATCCCGATTCCTCCATGAGTCGCGGTTCGCCGCTTTGGCGCAGCGGCAGAGTGACTGCGTGTACGACATTGTCGGGATCCTCGACCCGACCGGATCCACCTTGAAAGCGATGGGCCGGGACTTCGACGAACAGGTAGACACCTTCGAGGTCTACCCTGTCTTGGGCCGTCACAGAGACCGTGACCGGAACGGCGTCGTCGACTGCCTCGCCGACAAGGACGGTATAGGTAAACATCTTGTCGTCGAATGGGAGCCTGCCCTCCCATTGCCGGCCCTGATCTGATCTGTGATAGCGAGTCTGAACCGCAGATTCGAGTCCGGTCTTCTTGCGCCAGCCGGGCGCAACGACGCGAAGGTCGATGCGACAGGGCATGCGCAGTCCGTTTGCGCGCGCGGCCTTAATGCGACCCGACTGCTCGACTTCGAGTTCCGTCGCGGCAAGCAATGCTCCCGGCAAAAGGCTGCCGAGGATTAGCGAGACAAGGCGGACGGGCAGAGTCGTGACGGATTTCGATCGCAACGAAGCCTGGCGGTTTGCGGTTTTGTTCTGCATGCCGGTTCATTGTATGATTCCAGCGTGAATTCTGGAAAGGCCTATATTGACCTCGATGATGTTATCTCCGCGACAGGGGAGGCATTCGTAAGACTGATGGCCCGTTTTTACGGCCGGGATGTCAGCCTCGAGGACCTACATACCTGGGATCTGGGCGTCTCTCTCGGCCTTGCCGAGCATGAAGTCCAGCCTTTCATGGATCGGGTTCACGCACCGGAGACCCTGGGGGCCATGGCATTGATCGACGGCGCGCGTGAGGCCTTGCATCGGATCGGGGCCTTGGGTTTCGAAGTGCATATTGTGACCGGGCGTCCGCCGTCGACGGCGGCAACGACGCGCGATTGGTTGCGCGCTAGAAAGGTGCCGCACGACGTGCTCATCCATGTCGACAAATACGGACACAATGTGGCATCCTCCGCCGAATGTCGTGTGTTGGCGCTGGGTGATCTCGCGCACAAGGCGTATGCGTTCGCTGTCGAGGACTCCGGGGAAACCGCGGTGTACCTTGCTGGCAAGGGTGTTCCGGTCGCTCTCATGGACCGCCCCTGGAATCGAGGGGTGGAGGTGCGTGCAGCGGAGGAAAGGAAATTGATCAGTCGCTATTCAGATTGGTCCGGGGTCTTGTGCTGGATCGAAGAGGAGGTCCATGCTGGAATCTAATGTCTATTCGACCGGTCTCGCCGACCGCATCCGGTCCGTGATCGCTCCCGCATCCGGGTCGACGGACCAGCCGTTGATCGGAATCGAAGTGGAGAATATGCTCTACGATGCGAACTTTGCTCGCATCCCGGTTAATCACGGTGCGACCATCTCGGCGACCGACATCCTGCGCCGCCTCAGGAAGGACTCCGACGCGATTGCGCAGGGAGTCGGCTATTCGCTTGAGCCGGGCGGCCAGGTCGAGTTTGCATCCGCGCCGCGTGTTTCGCTGAATGAACTTCAGGAGCAGTGTCGCTCGCACCAGGACCGACTCGAGACCCTGTGTGCCCGCGAGGGCTTGTTTACGTCCGATCTTTCCCTGGAGCCGTTCGCCGTCCCGGAGGAGATCGATCTGATCGATCAAAGCAAATATCGATTGATGCACGACCGATTCACGCAGACCGGCTCCCTCGGAGCATGGATGATGCGCAATACTACAAGCATCCAGGTCAACATTGATGTCATCGACGAGGCGACGGCCGCGGAGATGGCCTTTGTCTGCGATTGTGTCGCGCCACTCGCCGCGATCCTGTTTGCGCACAGCCCCTTTCAGCGAGGCGTCGCCACGGGCCCGAGAAATGCTCGCTACGAGATATGGCAGGATACAGATGCCAGTCGCTGCGGCTATTTGATGGATCTGGGCGCAATGACGACGGCCGACGGCCTCGTGGAGAGATACGCCGAGTGGATACTGGACGTGCCCACAATCTTTACATACCCCACGAGCGGGGAGGATGTTCCGTACCCCGGCACCTTGGGCGCGTGGCTGACCGACCTTTCCGATCAAGGTCGTGTCCAGCAGCATGACATCGAAGTGGCCCTGCATCAAAGCTTCAGCCATGTGCGATTCAAGCGCAACGTGGTCGAGATTCGCATCACCGACCGACCGCCGTTTGGCTACGAGATTGCGCCCGCTGCGTTCTGGGCGGGGCTCATGGCCGATAAGACGCGAGAACGCCTGCTCGAGCTCGTCGCCGCCTGGTCTCTCGATGATCGTCAGCGTCTCTGCGATGCCGCGCCCAATCTAAATCTGTCGCAGACGGGACCGCAGCAGCGCAGTCTGGATGATTGGATGGAGACTGTATGCGAACTCGCGCTGGCCGGACTGGACGAACGCTGTGCAACGCTACGCGTCGGGAGCGAAAGGCATCTCTTCGAGGATTTCTATCGCGCTTTCAGGGCCAATGGGATCTTCAGTCTTCAGGTCCAGGAGCGGTTCGCGGACACCCGCGGAGACTTGAAAACATTTCTGCAATCTGCCTGCCACCCGACGGTCGCCGGTCGGTAGCACGCGGTATTGTGCGGAACGGCGGTACATTGCAAGATTTCAGTTGATCGCAGATTGATTCCGGATGATGATCGGCTTTCGCTTTGTGCTGCGCGTGCATCCGCTTATAGGCAGCAGAATGAATTTGTCAGCAGGGAGAATACGATGACCACTATCGCCGCTACGCGGGAAGACATGTTCGAGAAGATTCGGGAGTTTGTGCGACGTGACTTCGAGCCGCACTTCGGCGCAAGAAAGGGTGAATTCCCGTCCAACCCACTCTGGGGCCGGCTGCGCGAGCTGGGTTCCGAGCTCTGGCTCGATACCGGAAGCCTCGACGAGTCGGGAGCGCTGTGGTCGGAGGAGATGTCGGCGTTGACGACCAATAACACCTTGCTCAATCGCGAGGTTCAAAGTGGTCAATACGACGTGCTGATCAAGGAGGCGGCCGCGTTGCTGGAGCCCTATGGGCTTGTGGAGCAGGAGCTGGTTCTCGAGATCTGTTTCATTCTCAATGCGTGCCACGCATTGGAACTGGTTGAGACGTATGACGCGCTTGTGTCGGTGGAGGAACATACCGACCTTGCGCATGATCTTGAGAAAGCTGTGGAGACAGCGGAACGCTACCATGCGATTTGTCCCGAACGTTTCATCGTAAAGATGCCCATGACCCCGGCGGGACTATTGGCCACGCGCCGGGTGTGCGAGGATGGCATGGCCGTCAATCACACACTCGGCTTTTCCGCGCGCCAGAATTACGTCATCGCGCGCATCGGAAACCCGGACTACGTCAATGTGTTCATGGGACGGCTCAATAGTTTTGTCATCGATAACGAACTCGGTCCCGGCGAAAACGTGGGCGAACGCGCGACCCTGGCCTCGCAGGCCGGGCTACGCGCGCTTGCGGAATCGCACGATGTGCTTTCGCGCCAGATCGGCGCCAGTTTGCGCTCCGGTGATCAGATCCGAGATCTGGCGGGGTTGGATGTGTTTACGATGCCACCGGCGGCGGCCGGAGAATTCGTGGGATCCGGCTTCGTTCTGGCAGATATTAATGACAGAACGGGCGAAGATTACCCCGTGACGCTCAACGAGGGTGTCGACCGCGATGCCATCCGGATCGATACCCTGTGGGATATCAACGACGAGGTGGTTGCCTGTCTGGACGCGTTGGACAAGGAGGATATCGACAGCATGACACCCGATCAATTGGTCGCTTTCTTTGGTGAGCACGGGTGTGGAGATGTTCTGGTTCCCTGGAGTGACGAACAGATCGCTACCAGTGCGGCCGAAGGTAAAATTCCGAAGCTGGATAACTGGCGCGATGCGCTCGCATCAGGTGCCGTTGGCCTCGATAGCCTGATGAACCTTGGCGGGCTAAACGCCTTTATCAAGGATCAGGCCGACATGGACGAACGCGTTCGCAACGTTCTGTCCAGCGAGACGTAGCCCGCGAGGCTCGTAGCGCGCATATGATCCTGCCGAATAGGCGGTGACCGTCGTCCGGTTCAGCGCATGGCATCCGTCATGTATAGAGTAGCGCGGCCTTTGATGGCGGTTTATACGAAGCCCATCAACTGCCGCTCTGCACGGCGGTAGCCCGGGCAGCCCTGAAAGATCGCTTTAGCTGTGACTGGCGTCGTGTCCCCTGCGCCGTGAAGCCAGCGTGAACCAGGCCAGGCCGACCAGCAAAACACAGAGTCCAGTCGCCCAGACCCGGGGATCGATCGCGAAGGCCAGCGTCAGGCAGGCGCCAAACCCTAACCACGAGATCCATAGCGGGAACCTGCGTTCTTCACGGGGCATGCGGATGGCAGCAAGATTCGTCAATGCGTAGTACACGAGTACGGTGAAGGCACTAAACGACCAGGTCGTCTTGACATCACCAATCAGGACGAGTCCGCCAACCAGAACAGCAACGGCAATCACGGCGGCCGTGGGGGTGGTCTGCTTCGCGTTGAGTTGCGATAAGAACCCGGGAACGTCGCGACGCCGTGCCATGGCGAGCAGGACACGCGAGAGGCCCAGGAAAAGATTGAGCAATACGCCCGCCATCGCGCAAGGCGCAGCGATGGACAGCCATCGCGCGAGACCCGTCTGGCCGTTTATGAATGCCGCGTATTTAAGGCCGGAACCCGCAAGATGCGGAAGTCGTACGGCGCCACTGGTAACATAGGCACAGGCGACGGCAGCGTAGAGGATCCCGCACAGCACTAAGGTTGCAATGATTGCGATGGGGATCGATCGTCTTGGATCGCGTACCTCTTCGCCCATCGTGGCAATGCGCCCGTAGCCGGTGAATGCTACGAACATCAATGCAGAAGCCTCGATCAGCGAACGTCGGTCCGCGAGCATGCTGTCGAATGAAGTCACCTCGGGCCATCCCCGAACGCGGAACATGACGACAACGAACGCAGCAAGCGCTACCCCGGCGATTCCCACGATCGTTGCGTTGACATGGTTCGAGCGTCGAACCCCGCTTAAGACCAAAAACGTGATGACGAGGATAACGAGCATGGCCGTCGCGCGCGGATCCGGAGTGGAACTGATCCCGTAGGCGTTGTTGGTAACTCGATCGATTGAGTTTGGAATGAGCATGTAGTTCGCACAACCAAGTGCTGCGGTCGCAGCCGAGGCCGACTTGGCGCAAAGAAACATCCAGCCGGCAATGAATCCCAGCGTCGGATTAAGGTACCGATATCCGTATTCGTAGGTCCCGCCGCTGACGGGGTGGCTGGCGGCCAATTGGGCGCTACTCAGTCCGTTGCAACCTGCCAAAAGTCCGCCAATGATCGTGGCGAGGATGACGCCCTCCTGTGCAATGTTCGCGGCGATTGCAATGCTGATAAATACGCCGGTGCCGACGATGGATCCGAGACCAAGCAGGACGGCGCCGGGAATTCCGATCTCGCGTCTTAGCTCGGCGTGCTTAGCCTGGTCCGTCATGGGTAAGGCCGCGGGTAGGGCCCGCGGTAAATCTGGCAAGTCTCTATGTCGGGCGCCTATTTCCCGCGGGACGGGGGCGCATGAATCGCCGTGCCGTGCGCGGCATGCGCCGCTTCCATCCAGGCTTCTGACAGGGTGGGGTGCGAGTGTACCGTGCGGCCAATCTCCTCGAGTGTCAGTTCGGATCGAATCGCAACGGCTGCCTCCGCGATCAGGTCTGTCGCATGCGCTCCGATAACGTGCGCCCCCAGCAAGCGGTCGGTTGCCTTGTCGGCCACCCACTTCACGAATCCGACCGTTTCTCCAACGGCGATCGCTTTGCCGAGCCCGGCGAAGGCAAATTTTCCGGTCAGCACGTCGATTCCGGTCGCGGCAGCCTCTTCTTCAGTGAGGCCCACCACGCCGATTTCGGGGGAGGTGAAGACTGCGGCAGGGATCAACGTTTCCATGCGCGTACGCTCCTTGCGGACGATGTTTTCGGCAACCGTAATGCCCTGCGACGTGGCGGCATGGGCGAGTTGGGTTCGTCCGTTGACGTCGCCAATCGCATACACGGTCGCCGCCGACGTCATGCCGAAGTCGTCAACGGTTATGAATCCGCTTTCGTCCGTAGCAATGCCGGCATGCTCGAGTCCGAGTTTGCCGGTTGCCGGCGCCCGCCCAACCGCAACGATCAGGAGATCCCCCTCAATCGTCTTGTCGCCAACGTTGCCCTGGACACAGCTATTGTTGGCGCTGACCTCGTCGAGTGGGGCGCCCGTCATGACCGTGATCCCGATCGCCTTCTCCATATGATCGCGGAGCGTCGCGCGGATCTCCGGGTCGAGCGTCAGTAGGATATCATCAAGCATTTCGACGATGGTGACTTCCGCGCCCAGGTTGGCGGCCATGCACGCGAACTCACAGCCAATGATGCCTCCACCAAGGATAATCAGTCGTTTGGGAAGGTCGACCCGATCAAGAAAGGCGCGACTGTCGACAATTCGTTCATGTGCTGGCAGGAAGGAGGGAACAAGAGAGGTGCAACCCGTCGCAAGAATCGTATGGCCCGCCTCGATCGTCTCGCTGCCGGTCACCGCCAGTCGGTTGCGCGACGTAAATGAAGCCGTGCCGGAGATTGACCTGACGCCGTTCGCTTTGAGCAATTGCTGAACACCGCTCTGCAGTTTCTTTACGACGCCGTTCTTGTGCTCGACGAGAGCAGCATAGTCGAGGGTAGGTGAGCACGAATGGAGGCCCGGTATGGCCCTCAGGCGATGATAGGCCTCGGCCGTTGCGATCAAGGTCTTGGAGGGTATGCAGCCCCAATTCAGGCAGGTGCCACCGGCCGCCTCCTTCTCGATCAGGGCTACGGATGCGCCCAGTTGGGCCGCGCGAATAGCAGCGGGATACCCCCCGGGGCCGGCGCCGACAATAACTACATCAAAGTTTGCCACAGATCCATGTCCTCCAGTTTCGACTTTATTGCGTTGGCGAACTTTGCGGCGGTTGCGCCGTCCACGAGTCGATGATCCGAGGAGAGCGTGATCTTCATGATCGAGCGGGCGCAAATTTCACCGTCGATAACGGCCGGCGTCTCGCGCGTACTCGAGACGGCCAGGATCCCGGATTCGCCGGGATTAATGATTGCGGTGAAATTTTCAACATCCAACATGCCCATATTCGAAACAGTGAAGCTGCTGCCCTTCATCTCGTCCGGCTTTAAGGATCCTTCGCGCGCCTTGCCGACCAGTTCGCGGACCCTTTCGTTAAGCTGCGCCATCGTCATGTCACCGGCGCGATGCGCGACCGGCACGACGAGGCCCTCGTCAAGGCTGACCGCGACGCCGAGGTTGACGGTTGAACTCCATTCCACAGATTCGCCGTCGGTGCGGCTGTTCAGGGCGGGGAAGTCCTTAAGGCAAAGAACTACGGACTGCAGGATGAAGTCCGTCACGGTGTAGGTCCCGCCGTTCGCCTTGTGCTCGGTGCGAAGAGCGATGAGGTCAGTCATGTCTACCCCGACCGTCACGAAGAAATGCGGGGTGGTGGTATAGCTCTGGGTCAGCCGCGCGGCGATGACCTGTCGCATGCGACTGAGTTTCTGCGGGCGCTCTTCCAGGGCGCGTTCGACATCCGAGACCCGTATGCGTTCGCCGGGTGGCGGTGGCGGGAGCGCTAGGACGTCGATGCCTTCACGGCTCGCTAATCGTACAGCTGCAGGGGTTACACGCAATTCGTCGTATCGGCTGGTGCGCAGGTACTCCAGCACGTCGGCTTCGACGATCCGGTTGGTCAGGCCGGTTCCCTTTATGTTCGCAGCGTCGATAGCCATCCGACGGACGAGCGCGCGCGCGCGTGGCGATATCGCTTGTCGTTCGGGACTGTCCGTTGTTTTTCTTGGCTGCGGATCGGATAACTTCGGGGCGGACGCGGTTTCAGTCGTTGCTGGCGGCTGCGGTGCAGGAGCGGGAGAACTCGACGACGGAGGGTTCGACAGTGGAGTCGGGGCAGGTCGGGGTTTTGGCGCCCCGGCGGAGGGATCCGGTATCTCGTCGCCGGGAGTGCCAACGAACGCGACGGGCACGGAGACCGGTACCGTCTCGCCGGCCTGCACGAAGACCTTCAGAAGGGTTCCCTCGTAGAAGCTCTCGACTTCGAGTACGGCTTTGTCCGTTTCGATTTCGAAAATGATGTCGCCCTTTGCGATGCGCTCGCCTTCGTTCTTGCGCCAGGTGACGATCGTTGATTCTTCGACTGTCTGCCCTAGCTTCGGCATTATGATCATCTGGCCCATATCTATACGTCCTCTTAATCTCCTGTGGCGGCCCTAGAGCACCTCGCGTGCAGCAGCAAGGATGTCAGCCTCATCCGGCAGGAACGCTTTCTCGAGAATATGTGACTGTGGTGCGATGCCGTTGGCGGCGCCCACCCGTAGAACCGGTGCGTCAAGAAAATCAAAGGCCTCAGCCATGATCGTCGAAGCGATCTCGCCCGTATAGCTGCCGATGTTGACCGCGTGGCTGACGACGACACAGCGCCCCGTCTTGCGAACGGAGTTTAGGATCGTTTCCTTGTCGAGCGGCACGAGTGTCCGTATGTCGATAATTTCCGCCTGCGTGCCCTCTGCGGCGAGCGTGGCGGCCGCCTTCAGCACGTCGTGCAGGGCCGGACCCCAGGTCACGATGGTTACATCTGTGCCAGCGCGCTTGACGTCCGCCTCCCCGATGGGGATCAGGTATTCTTCCTCGGGTACGGGGCCCGAAAAATTGTACGTGATCTGAGACTCGATAAACATGACCGGGTTGTTGGTCCGAATAGCCGACTTAAGTAGCCCCTTGGCGTCGTAGGGTGTTGCGGGGTAAACCACGTAGAGCCCGGGAATGTGTGCAAAGACCGACTCAAGCGTCTGGGAGTGCTGGCCGCCGTATCCCTTGCCACCTCCGACCGACACGCGGTAGACCAGCGGAAGTTCCGCATTGGCCCCGGACATGTAATGCCACTTCGATGCCTGGTTGCTGATCGTGTCACCCGACATGAGGGCGAAGTCCATGTACATCAGTTCAGCGATCGGGCGTAACCCCGTCATTGCCTTGCCAACCGCCGTGCCGCAGATGGCGGCCTCGGAAATCGGGGTATTGAAGACGCGTTCCCGCCCGAAGGCTTCGAGCAGGCCCTTCGTCACCTTGAATGCGCCGCCGTAATCGGCAACGTCCTCACCATAGAAGATCACGCGCCGGTCACGGAGCATCTCTTCGTAGAGTGCCTCTTTGAGGGCGTCCTTGTAGGTCAGGTTGCCCTCTTTGCGCACGATCTCGACACCGCCGTTGGAGGGCGCATTGCGGGCCGACTCGGGCACCTCTTCGCTGGTTGTATCGGTATACAGGTACTTGATGACATCCGACGCGTCGGGATCAGCGGCTTCGGATGCACGCACGGCCGCACGGGCATTGCGTGCTTCGACGCGCAGGTGAATGTCGTCGATTGCGGCCTGCTCGATAACGTTGTTGCGGAGGAGTTGCTCCTTAAGGGAAAGGATCGGATCGAGGGCGCGCCACAGCTCTTCCTCTTCGCGAGTCCGGTACTCATTGCGTGGATCGCTCAGGGAGTGACCGTAATAGCGATAGGTATCAACTTCGATGAGGTAGGGTCCCGTGCCTTCGCGGCATCCGACGGCGGCGCGCTTCACCGCTTCTCGAACGGCCAGGACGTCCATGCCGTTGACCACCTCCGCATGCATATTGTTCTCGGCAAAGCCACATCCCCGTCGCGCAATAAAATCAATGCCCAGCACCTCTTCGTCCGAACGTCCGGTCATGGCGTAGTGATTGTTCACCACGAAGAAGATCATCGGTAGGCCTTGTTTGCACTCCTTGGCCAGGTGGTTCGTGAACTGACTCTGGTTGGCCCAGTTGAGGCATTCGAGCACGACCCCGTTCGCGTAGGCGCCGTCACCGGCGAAACAGCAAACCACCCGCCCGTTGCGTAAATATCGAGAGGAATAGGCCGCGCCGGTTGAGATGGGCACGCCGCCACCGACGATTGCATTCGCGCCGAGATGACCCGCCGTGAAATCGGCGATGTGCATGCCGCCACCGCGACCCTTGCAGTATCCGGCCTCCTTCCCAAAGAGTTCAGCTATCGTGCGGAAAATATGATCTTCCAGAGCCTCTTCCGTTAACTCCTCGCCAGCCGTGGCCGTCGACTCGGGAATGCGCGAGCGCAACTGGGCTTCGTCCATGGCGCGTATAGCGACGGTACCCTTTGCGATGCTGTCGCCATGACCGCGGTGGGTGGATGTGATGTAATCCTTCGGATCGATTGCAAAACAGGCGCCCACCGCGGTGGCTTCCTGTCCGATCGATACATGTGTCGGGCCGCGGTAGTCGTATCCGACCAGCGGTTCGTACGCGCCCGATCGCAGTTTTACGATCATCTCTTCGAACTCACGGATAATCAGCATGTCTTCGAGGATCAAGAGGGCGTCTTCCGTTGTCATGCCTCCAGACTCGAGTTCGGACGCGAGCGTGCCGGCATACTGGAAAGCCCGAATTTCACCACAGGGGATGATCCGTGGCGTGAAATCCGGCTTCATGTTACTGAGTTCGTTGGTCATGATGAGGGATGTAGGACTGCCTGGGTCACGTCTGTGCGGCAATCAGGTTTAGCGCACTGCCGGCCTTGAACCATTCGATCTGGGATTCATTGTAGGTGTGGTCCAGTCCGCATTCATCGGAAAAACCATCGGCATGCTGGATGCGCATCGTAAGCGGCCTGCCGGGTTGGAAGTTTTCCAGGCCAAGGATACTGATGCGGTCGTCCTCCAGGACGCGTGCGTAGTCGGCCGGCTCAACGAAGGTCAACGCGAGCATGCCCTGTTTCTTTAGATTCGTTTCATGGATTCGGGCGAAACTCTTGACGATGATCGCCCGGCCGCCGAGATGGCGCGGTTCCATCGCCGCATGTTCGCGACTCGACCCTTCGCCGTAGTTCTCGTCGCCGACGACAACCCAGCCCTCGCCCCGCGCCTTGTAATCTCGCGCGACCTCATGGGTCACACTCGTTTTGCCCGTATGTGTATTTTTCACCTTTCCCGTGTCGCCACTGAAGGCGTTCTCTGCGCCCAGGAACATGTTGCCGGAGATGTTGTCGAGATGACCGCGAAACCGGAGCCAGGGGCCGGCCATTGAAATATGGTCGGTCGTGCATTTCCCCTTCGCCTTCAGAAGCAAAGGCAGGTCTTCGAGGTCGGAACCTGACCAGGCGGCGAACGGTTCCAGCAGTTGCAGTCGTTCACTGGCGGGGTCGACCGAGATGTCGACGGATTCATCGCCACCGGTAGATCGAATAGTGCCTTCGGTCCCGGCGTCGAATCCGTCCTGCGGCAATTCGTCGCCGGTAGGGGGATCGAGTCGTACTGATTCGCCTTTGGCATTGATCAGTTCGTCAGTAAGCGGATTGAACGTCAATTTACCCGCAATGGCCATGGCAGTCACTACTTCGGGGCTGGTGACGAAGGCCTGCGTGTGGGGATTTCCGTCGTTACGTTTTGCAAAATTACGATTGAAGGACGTCACGATCGAGTTGCGTTCGCCATGCTCGATGTCGACGCGCTTCCACATGCCGATACAGGGGCCGCAGGCGTTTGCGAGGACCGTGCCCCCGAACGCCTTGAGTGTCTCAAGTTGGCCGTCGCGTTCGATCGTCGCGCGTACCAATTCTGAGCCGGGTGTGATCGTGAAATGCGATTTGGCCTTGAGCCCCTTGTCCATGGCCTGGCGTGCTACGTTGGCCGCCCGGTCGATATCTTCATAGCTGGAGTTCGTGCAACTGCCGATCAGCGCGACGCGGATCTCCTCCGGGAAATCCTCGTCCCGCACGGCGTCTTTCATTGCTGATAGGGGCCATGCGCGATCGGGCGTCATTGGACCGTTGATATGTGGTTCGAGCGTATCGAGATCAATCTCCACGACGCGATCGAAATATCGCCCCGGGTCGGTGGCGACCCCGGTGTCGGCAGTCAGGCATTCCATTGCCCGGCTGGCGGCATCGGCAATATCTGCGCGTTCGGTCGCCCTGAGGTAGTCAGCCATGCGGGAATCATAAGGGAAGATAGACGACGTGGCCCCGATCTCGGCGCCCATGTTGCAGATTGTTGCCTTGCCTGTACACGAAATCGACTGCGTGCCCTCGCCAAAGTACTCCACGATGGCCCCGGTTCCGCCTTTGACGGTAAGGATACCGGCCAGCTTGAGTATCACATCCTTGGGCGAAGTCCAGCCACTGAGGGATCCCGTTAGCCGGACACCGATCAACTCGGGCCATTTAAGTTCCCAGGGCATGCCGGCCATCACGTCAACGGCGTCAGCGCCACCGACCCCAATCGCGACCATGCCAAGTCCGCCAGCGTTTGGCGTGTGCGAGTCGGTTCCGATCATCATGCCACCCGGGAACGCATAGTTCTCCAGTACGATCTGATGGATGATGCCGGCACCCGGTTTCCAGAATTCGATGCCGAACTTGCGCGATACAGTTTCAAGGAAGGCATAGACCTCGTTGTTCTCGATTTTGGCCGTCTTCAGGTCGGCGTCTGCGCCGGTATGGGCCTGGATCAGGTGATCGCAATGAACGCTACTGGGGACGGCGGCGGTCTTGCGGCCGGACTGCATGAATTGCAGGAGGGCCATTTGCGCCGTCGCATCCTGCATCGCCACGCGGTCAGGCGCCAAGTCGGCATAGTCTACACCGCGCGCCAATGGTCCCGCTGCTGCCACGGCCAGGTGCGTATACAGAATCTTCTGGGTCAGGGTCAGAGGACCCTCCACGACGGCACGCACCTTCTCCAGGGTAAGGGCGTAGTTTTCGTAAAAGTTCTTCATGTTTCCTTCGCTTCTGACGAGGGGAAAGCCTAGTTATATATCGGTCTCGGTCCCTTTTTTCAAGCCCATTCATGCTGCCGTCGACCCCCTTCGCGAGACATTCTGATTTCTTGTCAGGACAGGAGTCGCCGGGTAAAGTACGGATCCGTTGCGGAACGGGATAATGGGAGTGGCATACAAGATCCTCGCGGTCGATGATCAGGAGGAGCATCTCGAAATGCTTTCGACGATCATTTCGCATCACATCGAGACCGCGGATTTCACGGGTTGCACGACCGGATCCGAAGGTCTCGTGCTTGCCCTTGAGTCGTCTCCGGATCTTATTATCGTAGACGCTTCGATGCCGGAGGTCGACGGCTTTGATGTCTGCCGTGCCTTGCGCAAGCAGGAACAAACGGCGAACACGCCCGTGTTGATGCTCTCCGGGATTCATACCGAATCATCCGATCGCGTCAATGGACTCGACTGCGGCGCCGACGCTTACCTGCTGAAGCCCTACGACCATCGTGAGCTCGTGGCGGTCGCGCGTTCCCTTTTGCGGATCAAGCGCTACGAGGATTGTCTTCGCGAGGAGCGCCGACGGCTCTATCACGACCTGGATCAGAAGGCGATTGAACTCAGGTATAATCGGGGCTGGTTGTCGCAGGTGATGGAGAGCGTGCCGGCGTTTGTCTGGGCGCTTGACCCGGAGGGGCACCTGACTTTTCTCGACGGCCGCCCGACGGGTCCCAGCCGGGCCCAGGTCGACGCGCTGAAGGCCTGCGTCGGCGAAACGGTTTTCGAGTTGATGGGAGATTTGGTGCCGGACTTGCGTGAAATTTTCGAGAAGGTGGTCGCGGGCAAGACGACCCGCGCGGAGGAACGCATCGGAACCCGGAGCTGGGAGATCATTGCGTCGTTGACCAAGGACGAAGAGGGCGAGGTCACCGGCGTGCTGGGCATCGCCATCGACGTCACCATGCAGCACCAGACGCAGGTCGAGCTGGCGCGCGCCAACGATGAGCTATGTTCCCTGGCCGCCCGGCTGTCGCAGGTGAGTGAAAGCGAGCGCAATCATGTCGCGCACGAGCTGCACGACGATGTGTGCCAGGTGCTCAGCGCGATCAGCGTGAAGGCCGCGTCAATCGAGGAACGGCTGGGCAAGCCGGATGGCGACCTGAAAATTTCCGATGTTGCCGATATTCGAAAGCTGGCGGAAGGCGCCGCCGGGCGGACGCGGGACTTGATGCAGCGCTTGCGCCCTTTGATCCTTGAGCAACTCGGCCTCGAAGCCGCCGTGAAATTTCTTTGTCATGAATTCGCGCGCAGTGAGGATACGCCGATAGACACAACAATCGAAGAGCTGACGATTCCGATTTCGACTGATGTCTCCATGGTGTTTTTTCGAATCGTTCAGGAGGCGCTCGCGAATATCGGACGTCACGCCAGCGCGTGCACTGTTTCCGTTAACCTCTATGCGCAAAATCAGGTGCTGTTGATGTCGATCCGGGATAACGGCGACGGATTCGATCTCGATGACTGTGGCGGCGCGGGCGCAGATGGGCGCTGGGGGCTGCGCGGCATGCGTGAACGCGCGCTGAGCGTCGGGGCCGAGCTGGTAATCACATCGTGCATCGGCTCCGGCACCACGATCGTTGTCAGCCACACGCCTGGTCGCTGATTGAATCGTTTTGTTGCGGTTGCTTGTGGGCGCGCCTCGTTTTGCCATCCATGGCCGGTTTCCAATTCGCGGGGTTAGTTAACCAGTCAGCAAGGAATGCCGCTTGGGAAGCTTGAACGTGTGGGTGGAAGTGAACGTGGTCCCGAAAGAGATCCTTGCCGAGATCGCGCGTGAAACGATGAAGATCGATGATGGGCACACCCGCCTGCTGCATCACGTCATCGGCGACCCCGTTGTATGCGTCGCAATCGGCAGCAAAACGATGAAACGTGATGCCTTCGTAGTTGTGCACGGCTTCGTCGCAGGGCGTGGTGCGGATCCAGACCAGTCCTGGTGGCATTCCTTCGACGGTCTGGATAATTTCCTGCAGGTTGGCCCGGTATTGGTCGATTGGAACCTGTCGCGTTCCGCTGGCGGGGTCTGTCTTGATGTCGTGCAGTCCGCAGTTCAACAATAGCAGATCAGCATTGATGGTCCCGTTTTTGGCAGAGAATCTCAGGAAATCCAGAACCCGTGAGGAGTCCCCACCGTTTGCGTCACCGGGCTCATCGAGATTCATCAGGGCTTCATCTTCAGCATGCTTCCGGGCGTAATCCATCTTGCCCTTGAGTTGCGCCTCCAGGTGGGGCCCATACTGGATCGAAATGCTGTCGCCGAGGATGTAGACCCTCATGCCGAATAGATGATCGGGCAACGCTCGAGATCGCCGAGGTCCCGGACGTACTCCGAATCTTCAGCGCCGGGAAGCACCTTCGATCGTTCGGTTCTTAAATGGATTGCAAAACTGCGTCGCGGCTGTGTGGATGTATTGGCGGCACTGCCGTGATAGGTCAATCGAGCATGCAGGCTCGCGCCGCCGGCATTCAGCAGGATGGGGACCTCGTCGATAGGTCCAGCACCGAGTCCGCGAATCTGCTCAAGATGTTTCTCGATATCGGAGTCAAAGAAATCTCCAATATCTTTGTGGAATCCCCATTGATTCGAGCCGCGCAGCATGCACATCGGTCCCATGTCGGCGGTCACATCATTGATCGCAACCCAGAGCGTAAAGACCTCGCTATCCGGCTCCCACTTCGAGTGCCAATACTGGAAATCCTGGTGCCAGCCCACATGTCCCGACGGAGTGCCGCCCGGGGGTTTTATCAGTAACTGCACGGCCCAGACTTGCACCATCGCGGCGTCCATCACTGTAGCGGCGAATGCTCCTAGCGCGGGATAGGACACGAGTTCCATCAGGGTGTGATCCGACAGGTGGGCATTGTCGATCTTGATGATCTCGGTGGCGTCGTCGGGTTTGATCCGGTGGTGGTTGGGCGTGCGTCCCGTTTCGTAGTCGCCGGCGGTGACTGCATCCATGTGCGCTGTGACCCGCTCCAGCAGGTCGGCCGGAACGAGGGATTCCTGCGTTGTGAATCCATCCCGGCTGAACTGGGATCGTAGGTCGTCTGCATTCCGTTCACTCACGAGCGCTCCTTTCGAATCATTCACTAATGCCGGCGGCCGAATATCTCATTCGACATGTCACCATCGCAGATCTTAGTGACAGGACCCGTTAACGTCGCGACAAAACCGTCGCGGAATTGTACCTGCAGGCCGCCGCCCGGCATTTGAACATTGATTTCCGAGTCGCACAGGCCCAGGCGGTGGGCTGTGGCGGCGGCGGCCGTACTGCTGGTTCCGGAGGACAGGGTGTATCCGGCACCACGCTCCCAGATTTCGATCTTTATCGTATTGCGATTGAGGACCTGCATGAACTGAACATTGGTCCGATTGGGAAAGCGATCGTCGATCTCGATCAAGGGTCCCCTTTGACGCGCGTCTTCGGCCGTCGGCGTCTCGCAGAGCACAATGCAATGCGGGTTGCCGACCGTAGCGGCGCAATACTTTAGTGGCCGGCCGCCGATCTGCATTTCCTCGTTCAGGACCTCGCGCACGGGACCGGAGACCGGGATTGCCCCGCTGTCAAAACTGACGATGCCCATCTCCACGCGCACGCTCTCTCCGTTGTTGAGCACGCGGCATTCGGAAACGCCTCCCGGAGTCTCAACCGTGAATGGATCCGTCTGCACGAGATCATGATCCCACAGGAATCGCGCGAAGATGCGCAGTCCGTTTCCGCTCTTCTCAGCCTCGCTGCCGTCGGGATTGAAGATGCGGACGCCGAAGTCCGACATCGTGCTTTTGGTAGGTCCAAGCAGAATGCCGTCGGAACCGATGCCGAAATTGCGATGGCAAATCCTACTGATGGCGTCGGGCGCCAGGTCGCCATCCAGCGCGTCCGGTCGGATCACGATGTAGTCGTTTCCGAGCCCGTGGTATTTTGTGTACCGCATCTAGCGCAGTTCCAGGCGGTTCATGAACTTCCTGGTGTTAAGATTAGTGAGAATTGAAATTCGTCGTATTTTCGTCATGAGGTCCACTCCTTCACGCGCAACCCCTGCGGCTGATCCGGGTAGCCGAGGGTGCCTCATTGGGCGCCTGAAATCAAGGCCCCGCCACGAGCGGAGAGGCAATTGCTATTATCGCGAGTTTCGCCTTGCCACTTGGTGCCTGGGACGGCAGGTTTCGAGAGTTGTGACGAAGGAATATCCAGAACGAATGATCGATGTCGCGCGCGCGGATGCGTTGATCATCGAGCACTGCGCACCGTTTGGAGCAGAAACTTGTTCGCTGACCGAATGCGGCGGTCGGGTGCTGCGCGAAGATATTTTTGCCGATCGCGAACAGCCGCCTTTCGACCGTGTGGCCATGGACGGGATCGCCATTCAATTCGAAGCCTGGTCGCAGGGTACGCGCTCGTTCGCGGTGGCGGGCATGCACCCGGCGGGCCAACCCGCCCCCGTGCTGGCGGATGCGGGTAGCTGTTACGAGGTCATGACGGGTGCCGTGCTGCCCGAAGGGGCCGACTGCGTCGTACGCGTCGAGGACGTCGATCGTGGCGAACATGGCGCGACGATTGCCGAGGATATTGAACTCAAACCCATGCAAAACGTGCACGTTCGCGGCAGTGATCGTGAGGACGGGGCGCAGTTACTCCGTGCCGGTATGCGCCTGGGCGCGCCGGAGATTGCCGTGGCCGCATCGGTTGGCCATGCCGAGCTGCGTGTGAGCACCGATCCGCAGATAGCGGTGGTTTCAAATGGAGACGAACTGGTCGATGCGGGGGACCCTGTGGCGCCATACCAGATACGGCGATCCA
>CAJWTS010000017.1 GCA_913047795.1 uncultured Verrucomicrobiota bacterium
TTCAACGGAATCTCCGCTTTTTCCTATTTGAAGAAGCTCAGTGGTATCTGCTGGTTAGCGTGAGTCTATTGGCAAACGATCCGCTGTCTGGCCTGATTCTCATTGCATCGACTCAAGGCCTTGTTGCCATTGCGCGGACGTGGCATGTATTCAGGTTGGTCAGCATCATGCCGGATGGACCCGGGGATGAGTTAGATCGCCTACACAGAGTCTTGAGATTCCGAGCAGTTCGCCCACGAGCTGGAGCTACATGTTTACCGCAGAAGTGAACCTCATCTCCCGGTCGGGCAAGTGGAAAAAAGAATTTCAAGCCCCCGAAGAAGAGTTGCTGGAAACGGACAGAAAGCACGTTCTAGTTACACCCGATAATAAATTGGAAAACAGGAATTATATTAAGATCAACACTACAGAAATCAATGCAGCGGAAACCGCCGGAATTATTAAAGAGCGATTTGGTTTACCTGGATACGGCTGACGTCCAAGCACCCGCGGCCCTTTAGTCGGTGCCGCTAGAACGAACTGGAATCATGGAACTTGTAAAATGCCCGAAGTGCGATCGCGCCGTCCTGAGCTGTGCAAAAAAATGCCCGAGGTGCGGTTGCGCAATGGGATCGCTATTAGAAGTAGTTGGCGGACCAAAAGAAAAATTTCGGTCTGTTTCGTTACTAATCGCTAGAATCAAAGCCATACTTCAGGGCGATAATCCGCGGAAGGACCGTTGAAATAATCAGATATTCGTGATTGTTACAAGATACTGGTGCACGATCGCATGAAGAGAACGTGGAAGGCTGTATCTGGAAACACCAAGACAAAGGAGAAGTAAAGATGGGTGACACAGGAAAAAAAGATAAGGGCAAAAAAGAAAAACAGAAAAAAGCCAAGCGAAGCAAAAAAGAAAAGCGGCAATTGAAGAGAGATAAGAAGACCGGACTGAGTATCTGACATATTACACCAGAGATCACTTCAGAAAACGGTGTTCAATGTTACTTGGGGCGGGATAACACGTGGACTGCCTGATGTGTTCTCTTTCCTGAACGTCCTGAAACCACGACTTCTTGTCAAAGTCCACCGCGAGCAGATGGCAGGTATCATCATGCAGCAGTGGATAGAGGCCCACCGTGACGCTACCGGTCAGATGGGCGCGCAAGACGTCTTGCAGCAGGGGCAAATGCTTGCATTTCGTGCATTTACCGTGCGGTTTATTACAGATGCGGGGAATCCACTCATGCTGGCATGCCGGCGAATAACCATCGGGAGAATGGCCGGCCCTGTCAGTTGTGTTCAGCCTATGTCACCCATTGACATCGCCGAGTCGAAGAAACACCTCAGAAATACCAAAATCTGAGCCGTGACTACGTGAGATTGCTTTACCCGCCAGAGAATTCCCCCCATAAATTGGGTGTTTTGATGAAAAAAACAGACTCGGTGTCCACTGGCGTTTCGGACTGTAAATCTATTGGCTACGCCTTCGAAGGTTCGAATCCTTCCCCCACCACCACTCAGGACGGCAACGCCGTCGGGCTGGTTGGCAAGGGGCCTGGCCCCAAACTCGGCCCGGACAGCGACGGGAAACAGTCGTGCGCACGGATCTGGCAAGGACGGCAAGTTCCTATTTCTTAGAAAGGAGAGAAAATGAAACGAAGGTATGCGGTTCTTTTTCGTGTCCTCTTACTTATCATTGCGCTGTTTTTCATCCTCCGCGGCTGTCGCGATGCAGGGCCTTTCATCTACGTGCGGCTGGACGATAAGAGCAACCAATCGCTCAACACGGATTATCCGGGATCCGATATCGATGCGATCGAGATCATTCGTGATGGCGCAGTGGTGGGTACGGCAAACCTGGTCGTCGATTCCCATCTGCTCGATGGCGCAGCGGGGAATACCAATAAGTTCAAGGATCTCAGTCAGATTCTCGGTCTTGCCAACTACGATACCAAAACGCGCAAGAACTATGTTGCTTTAGGTGGCAACGGTGGCTACGTGATTGTGAAAATGAACGTCCCCCTGCAGCCTGGAGACATCGTGCGCGTTTGTGAGATCGGAGCCGGCAGCGGGGGTTCTGCAGAACCCTGCACGGTGGCGATAGCCCGTAACCCGGCGGGGCCGTTCCGGGTGATCGGCAAGGGGGCAGGTCCGTTTGAAGTTGTCGTGCCCGCAGCGGTCGATTGAGCGTTCTTAAGGATAGTGGAGCAGATCGTGACCGGCCGGAATTTGCTTTACACCCCGAACTCACATTACGCTCAACCCTACTCGCTATAGGTCATCTTCTGCTCGGATCAGGATCAACAGACCTGTGGCCGCACCGACCGGCCCCTTTATCCGCTTTTCCAGATGACGCCCATGTCGTTCATGTTGGGCGAGACGAGAATCCAAAACCATCTTCAGCATTGTGAAACATGGGTCGGGAATGGTACAATGCTACCTTGGCCCCGGAGACCAAACCGATCCATCAAAGATTCATGATCCGTATTCTGCGCGAACTTCGAACAGGATTGATCCTCATCCTATTCTTGGCGGGAATGGCAGAAGCGCGATCGACCTTCCACCACCGAGACCACCGACAGGCGCCAAAATTTCTCCTCGAGCCTGTCTTCGCGGGAAAGGCCCGCACCACCGCAAAGGCAACAGCGGAAGCCTATCTCGCGGCGGAACATGCGCGCTTCGAACTTCCGGCCGATCTATCGAACCTCCGCCTCGCCCACATCAAGCATAGCCTGCTGGGCTCGCACTTCCACTACGATCAATTCCTTAACGATGTCCCGGTGACCGAAGCAGAAATCGTGGTCTCGATCTCTAAGAAAAGCGGACGCGTGATGAAAGTCTTCAACAACACCTTCCCCGTGCGGGAAATACCGGCACTGGCAAAGGGGACAATCTCGGAAGACCAGGCCCTCGATCACGCCTGGGACCAACTAAGGGTGCACGGGGCCCTGATCGACCCACCTGTGGCAAAATTATGGTATGAGCCCCACGGTCAGGAATTTCGGTTGGTCTTCCGAACACAGATCAACATCGAAGCGCCCTTCGGCTACTGGCAGCATCGCGTGGATGCGCTGAGCGGCAAGGTGCTTGATGTTCGCAATACAGTCCTCTATCGCATCCCCAAACAGTCTCGCGACGTGCTGGATTTCACAACATACATGGGGCCTGTGATTTCCCGGGCGGATGCGTTGTCCGAACGGAGTGCCCGTTGCCAGGCATCTGCATCGAAGAACACCGCGGCGAAAGTTCCGGCGGACGGTACCGGACAAATTTTCGATCCCGATCCACGCACAACGCTGCAAAGCGAGTCTCTCGACGATGACGACCCGGCCGCGTCTTTCACGGGGGCCTACCTCACACGAACGCTCAAGGACATTACCCTGCAGGGCGGCACCTACAGTCTCGAAGGGCCCTGGGTTCGGATTGTCGATTTCGAAAGTCCGAATACAGCGCCAAGTACCACGACGAACGGGATCTGGAATTTCACTCGCGGCAACAATGGCCTCAACGATGCGATCACATATTTTCACATCGACCAGAGCCAGCGCTACATTCAATCGCTCGGCTTCAGCGGCCTAACCGGTATCCAGGAAGGTCCGATCGACGCGGATTCCGACGCCGCAGATGGCGCGGACAACTCGTTCTATAGTCCCAGTCAAAACCGAGTCATGTTCGGTCACGGCTGCGTGGACGACAGCGAGGACGCCGACGTGATCCTGCACGAATACGGACACGCCATACATTACGACATCAACAACAATTGGAGTGGCGGAGATACGGGCGCGATGGGCGAAGGCTTCGGGGACTACTGGGCCGCCTCCTATAGCTACAGCACCTCCAACGGGATGAGCTTCCACCCGGAGTGGGTCTTCTCCTGGGACGGTCACAATGACTGCTGGAACGGTCGCCTTGTGAACCAGACGAATTTCATCTATGAATCCAATTCAACCTATGGTGCACATGTCGTCGTCAACGGCGTCCTCGGCGATGAGCTCTGGTCGACACCGCTCTTTCAGGCCTTCATCGAATTGAAGGACATGGGCCGGCCACAATCGGAAATGGACCAGATCGTACTCGAATCACATTTCGGATTGGGATCCGGCCTGAGAATGCCGGAACTTGCCGCGTCAACCGTGGCGGCGGCCGCCACCCTTTTCCCGTCCGGGCCGCACGCACAGATCTATCAAAAGCATTTCTATCGGCAACGGATTCTCACCGCACCCAAAGCCCCCAAGCCAGGCTTATCCTATCCCGCCGGTGGTGAGACGCTCGTGGCAAGTAATGCGGTCGACATCACATGGACCCTTGGGTTCGCCCCGAGCAATTCTGTCTGCACGCTGGAATACGCCACGCAGTGGGTCAGCACGGTCAGTTTCAGCGACGACATGGAAAGCGGCTCCAACGGCTGGACGGTCAGCCACGGCGACGGTGCCATCGACTGGTCCCAGGTCTCAACGGATTCGCACAGCCCCAGCACAAGTTGGTTCGCCCAGGCCATTTCGGAGGTCAGTGACCAGTACCTGATGAGTCCGGCCCTCGTGCCTGGCGCCAACGCAAATCTCTCATTCTGGCATCACTACGATTTCGAAAGCGGCTACGATGGCGGCGTGGTGGAGATCAGCACTGCCGGGCCCGGTGGGCCGTGGACTGACCTGGGCACCAACATGACCCAAAACGGCTACGGAAACACCATCGCCTCCGGTTACAGCAGTCCGATTAGCGGCCAGTCTGCCTTCAGCGGCGACAGTTCGGGGTTTATCCAGACGATGGTCGACCTCAGCCCCTACTCCGGCACCATTCGAATTCGTTTTCGCGCGGCGACCGATTCCAGCACAGCGGGTGCCGGCTGGTGGGTCGATGATGTCCAGATCTCTTCACAGCCGGCGTGGGTGTCCATAGGATCATCGACGACGGGCGCGACGCGCCTTGTATGGATGGTGCCGGGAACGCCCGGAACAGGTTATTGTGTGAGAGCCAGCTTCTCGGCACTTGGCTATACAGACTCGGACTGGTGCCAGGGCAGCAATTTCACCATTGTCGCCAAAGATGCCGACGGCGACGGCATGCCCTACGATTGGGAGGTCGCCAACGGAATGGATCCCGACGTGGACGACGCCGATGACGACGCCGATCTCGACGGCATCAGCAACTACAAGGAATACATCGCCAACACGAACCCGCAAGATTCGAACTCGGTTTTTCGCGTCACCAGTCTCACAATCAATTCGCCGGTAACGCTGGGTTTCAGCTCCTCCGCGTCACGGGTGTACTCGCTCGACTACGCCAGTAATATCCTCGTCGGCGGATGGTTCAATATCGTCTCCAACATCCCCGGGAGCAATGCCGTGATTTTCCTCACCGACCCGGTCGGCGGCTCGCCGCGTTTCTACCGGATCGGCGCAACCCTTCCACCTTGATCCCGAATCGCCTGGCGAAGGTGAGCGCAGGCGCGACTCATCCGATGTTCTGGAAGTCCTCGATGATCTATTCGTGCGCCGCGGCGTGCCCGAGCATATCCGTAGCGACAACAAATCGGAGTTTATAGCCGAAGCCATGCAGTTGGGGTTGCGTCTGCTGGATATCAAACCGTTGTATATCGAACCGGGCAGTCCGTGGAAGAACGGAACCGTCACATATCGATCACGCATGCATGCCAAGACAAAGCGCAATTTCGAAATCTTCTCAGCAGAGGAATTTATAGCAGCCATCACACCATACATCCCCGAAAAAGGCTTCCAGATGGTGCGATCCTATGACTGGTATAGTAACAGCGCCAGGAGCGAGCGCGTCAAGAAACAGGCAGAACAGCCTGAGGATGGGCTGTGGGGACAGGCCCCAGTGGCGAAAATCCCTTGATTTCCGATCACGCCCCCTCTATTTTCCTAACCCCCGATTGTTAGGAGGGGTTCCTCAAGCATGAGAATTTTGGCACTAGATGATGACACGTCCGTTCTGGAATCGTTGCGGCGTATCTTGAAAGAAGAGGGTTGTACGGTGACCTGTTTCCAGGATGCCGCGGAGGCCGCGACGGATACTGCCTCTTCCGAGTACGACCTGATCCTTGTGGACTACAAAATGCCGGAGAAGAACGGTGCCTGGTTCATGAAAAACGCGCGCATTCCGAACGAAACCAAAGTTCTCCTGATGACCGCCTATGCTCAGAAAGATATCATCGACGATATGTTCAAGAACGGAATATCCGGCTACCTGATCAAGCCATTCGACCGTGATGAACTGATGCGCCATATTCGGTTTCATGTAGACAACTAAGGCCACGGCGCTCGTAAGCCCTCCGTGCCTTCACGGACAGCGCGCGCATTCAGCCCGCAACACCAATTTCCCCGGATCAATAATGACTGTTCAGATCAATGGTATAGCACTGCCGCAAGAGGCGATTCAGTTCGAACTCGGCCGCTTGATCAAGCTCTATTCGGAATACCTGCCCGAGGACCGTATAGCCGCCGAGATGGACTCGCTGCGTGCCAAAGCAAAAGATCAGGCCGTCGGCACCCTACTCCTTCGCATGGAAGCCGACCGGCTCGATATAACGGTCTCGGATACTGAAATCGATGCGAAGATCAACGAGATGATCGAAAGCAGCGGAGGCAAAGAAGCCTTCCTCGGCCTGCTTGAACGACAGGGTCTCGCCCTCGATGAACTGCGCGAGAGTATTCTCCAGGGCGGGCGACTGGATCAACTGGTCGCACGCGTTTCGGCCGATTACACCGAACCCAATGAGGCGACGGTTCGTGAGTATTATGATTCGCATCCCGATGACTTCGTGCATCCCGCGAGTGCATTGGTACAACACATCTTGATTCGACCGGACTCGGAGACGGATGAAGATCGCGCGGTGGCGCGTTCACGACTGATGCACATTCGTGCTCAGATCAGTGAAGGCGCAGATTTCGGCGACATGGCGACCGCGCACTCCCACTGTCCCAGTGGACAGGCCTCGGCAGGCAACCTGGGCTGGCTTGCGCCGGGCATGATGGCCGAAGCATTCGACGAGGCCGTAGCGTCTCTCGAAAAGGCCGAACTAAGCGAAATTATCGAATCGCCACTGGGCTTCCACCTCGCATACAAACACGATGAAAATGCGCGGCGTAGTGCCACCTACGAGGAAACAGGCGACAAAATCCGCGACCTGCTACGGCACGACGCCAAAGGACGATTGATCGCGGAGCACGTTGAAGAACTCAAAGAAAAAGTTCAGATTGTGGACGACGAGGATTAGCGTGAGCCGTACGTTGAAATATCGATCGGCACTCGCCGACGCCAAGCGTGTCGTCGTCAAAATCGGTAGCCGCGTGCTCGTCCAGAAGACGGGCCGACCAGACGTACGGCGTATGCTGGCCATCGTCAAGGGTCTCGCCAGCCTGCAACGCAGCGGGCACCAGGTCGTGCTCGTCAGTTCGGGAGCAGTTGGAGCCGGCATGGAAGCGCTCGGCATGAAATCGCGGCCCGACCAACTGCCCGACATTCAGATGGCCGCGGCCGTCGGACAAATTCGACTCATGACCCGCTATCACGACTTCTTCAAGGCCGAGAAATCCGATGTCGGGCAGGTCCTTCTGACGCATGACGATTTTCACAGTACACTGCGCGTTGCCAACGCGCGGCGCACCATGGAAAACATGCTGCGCCACGGCGTGATCCCGATCGTCAACGAGAACGACGTCGTCGCGGATGAAGAGTTGAAAGCTGAACTCAAAAAGCTCGGTGACAACGATCTTCTCGCGGCCCTCGTCGTAAAATTGATCCGGGCCGATCTACTGCTCATGTTGACAACGGTCAACGGCTACTCTGAACCCGGACCCTCGGGACGGCGGAGGCGGATCAGTGTTCTTGAAAAGATTACGCCGAAGATCCTGCGCGCCGCAGATAGCATGCAAGGCTCTGCTTTGTCCACGGGTGGCATGCGCTCGAAGCTGAAGGCGGCGCGTTCCGCGGCCCAGGCAGGGTGCGACGTTGTGATCGCCAACGGACGAGAGGCCCACGTTATTCATTCCATTATGGAAGGGAAAGACATCGGAACGCTGATCCCCGCCGCACCGCTGTAGCCCCTTTCGGCAACCCGCTTGACAGTGCCGATATCTGGCCGGAGACTGTTCCCATGAACCTGCAACAAGACATCTCGATCGTATGCGACAATGCCGTTGCGGCTTCGCGCGATCTCGTGACCCTGAGCACGCGTAAAAAGAACGCCATTCTGCAGGCCATGTCCGACGAGATCGATTCGCGGCGCTCCGCAATCCACGCGGCTAACGAGAAAGACCTCGAAGCGAGCAAAGCCGCCGGCCTGAGTGCCGCGATGCTTGATCGTCTCGAACTCACGAACGCTCGAATTGACGCGATGATGGAGGGACTCGTCAACGTGGCCGGATTGAAGGATCCTGTCGGCGCCCAGATCAGTCGCTGGATTCGTCCCAACGGCCTGGAAATCCTGAAGATACGCGTGCCGATCGGCGTCGTGGCGATTATCTACGAGTCCCGGCCGAACGTTACGGCCGACGCAGCGGGTTTATGTTTCAAGGCCTCAAACGCCGTGATTCTGCGTGGCGGCAAAGAAGCCAAGCGTTCAAATGCGGAGATTGTCGACGCGCTCTGCGCGGGTGGCGCGCGCAAGGGCATGCCCGCGAACGCCATTCAGCTCATTCGCTCGACGGACCGGCACGCGGTGGGCGAACTGGTTCGCAAGACAGGCCAGGTCGACATGGTCATCCCGCGGGGCGGCGCGGGACTGATCCGCGCGGTGACTGAACAATCGCTGGTTCCGGTCCTCAAGCATTTCGAAGGCATCTGCCACACCTATATCGACGCGGCGGCAAACATGGACATGGCCCTGAACATTGCCGAGAACGCGAAGGTTCAGCGCCCGGGCGTGTGCAACGCGATGGAGACCCTCCTGGTCCACGAAGCAGTCGCCGATCAGTTTTTGCCAAAGTTTGCTAAAAGAATGGCAACGGCAGGAGTCGAGATGAGAGGGGACCCGACTTCACGAACCGTGGTCCCGGAAATGGAAAAGGCCACCGACGAGGACTGGACGACGGAATACCTTGATCTCACACTGGCCGTTCGCGTGGTGCCCTCAGTCACTGCGGCGGTGGATCACATCAATTCCTTCGGATCACGGCACACGGACGCGATCGTTTCTGACGACGTGGCCGCCCAGAAGCAGTTTGTCCGCGACGTCGACTCCTCAACGGTTTGCGTCAACGCGTCGACGCGATTTGCGGATGGGGGCGAATTCGGCATGGGTGCGGAAATCGGTATCAGTACCGATAAACTGCATGCGCGGGGTCCGATGGGACTCGAAGAATTGACCACCTACAAGTACCACGTGGCAGGCGACGGACAGATCAGAGAGTAGTGCGCGCTACTTATCTCCGGGGTCGAAGGGGACGTCAGGGTCCAGATCATCCAGGGACACAACCGCGGCCTCATCTGTGGCCTCACGCGTATCTTCCGTGGCATCTTCAACAACATCCTTCCGGACATCTTCCCGAGCATCTTTCACGGCGTCGCCGGCATCATCGATATTGTTCTCCGGCATGCTCGAATCTCCGCCCTTTAGCCAGTCACGCGACGCGTCAGGCATCAACGGTTCAGGCTCCGTGATCTCTTCTTTGAATTCGACGCGGATTGGCGCTTTCTCGCTGACGAGAGGTTCGGCGATCGGTTCGACGACCGTCTCGACGATGGGCTCGGGCGAAATCGCTTCTACTACAGTCTCAACGACGGGCTCGGCGCGAACCGGCGGCGCAATCGGTGCGATACGTGGATCCGGAATCTCTACCCTTCTCGGAATCACGCGATCAACTTTTTTCCGGGGGCTGGTCTTGGCATCGGCCCCCTTCCAAAAGAGCCAACTGCGACGCGGCTTCTTGGGCCTCTCCTCGTCCGGCATGCTCCAGCGCCCGTAACGACGCCGTTTCCAATTCATGTCGTGAATCTTCAGGTCATGCCGACCGACAAGCCACTTCCACTCCGAATTCTTGAGGGCGAAGGATGTGCCAAACGAATTTACGAGGGTGACGAGGTCCAGGGTCCTGATTCGTTCAATATCCGCAGCCCACGAAGATGCGTCCAGCAAGTCCGCGGGCGTGTCGTCATCGGACCCAACCACAATCAAGCGTTCCGGGCGATTCTTTGAAAAGGAACCCAGGCGGTATCGCGCCAGATCGAGTTCCATCCAGTGGCCTCCGCGCCAGACATGCAGCACCGTCTTCGGCAGATCGGGATGGGTCTGGTACGCGATGAGGATGACGTCGCGCAGGTGGTCAATATCGAATGCAAATTGTACAACGCGATACCGCGCGGGGATAACGACACCCGTCAAGCCATGACGCGAAGCTGCGCTCACCTCCACCGACGAAATGATAAGCGCGATGACACCCAGTCCCAAAATACCCATTCTACGCATGATTGTCCTCCAGCTTTGACCGCCCACCAAGCGCGGTCACAAGGCGATCGCATAGTCCTCACAGGGCCACACGATGTCAACCCTATTTGCCTCAAACTGACGAGTCGACAGATCCGGGTCGCGAGCCTATAGTCCTCCCTCTTCGCGCGCCCCTCGGGGCGACCTGTAAGCGCGAAGGGAGCCAATTAACCAATGTCACGCGTATACAATTTTTCTGCCGGTCCAGCAACCCTGCCGAGCACGGTTCTGGAGCGGGTGCGCGATGAATTGCTCGACTTTCAGGGCCTGGGCATGTCGATCGCGGAGATCAGTCATCGCGATGCTGCATACATGGCCGTCCATCAAGCCGCGCTCGATGGCATGCGTCGCTTGCTCGGCCTCGCGGACGACTACGCGGTCCTGTTTCTGCAAGGCGGCGCGACCGGTCAATTCGCTATGATACCGATGAACCTGTTGCCTCCAGAGAGCATGGCGGACTACGTCAATAGTGGTTCCTGGGCAGCCAAGGCGATCGCGGAGGCGCGCGCAGTCGGCACCGTTCACGTGGCTGCCGATACCTCGCAGGATCGTCCCGGCCGCATGCCCAAGCCGGAGGAGATCGAAACATCAGCGGATGCGGCGTACCTGCATATCACATCCAACGAAACGATAGGCGGCGTGCAATGGAAGACGTTTCCCCGTTCATCGGCACCCCTGGTGGTCGACATGTCCTCCGACATCCTTTCGCGACCCTTCGATGCCTCGGCATTCGATTTGATATATGCCGGCGCACAGAAAAATATCAGTATTGCCGGCGTGACGATGGTCGCGATCCGCAATGACCTGCTCGATCGCGCGCCCGCAACCGTGCCACCCATACTGCGCTACGCCACGCATGCCGCGGCGAACTCGATGTCGAATACCCCGCCGTGCTTCGCCATCTACCTGACCAGCCTGGTCGTAGAGTGGATTGAAACACTGGGCGTGGAGCGGCTTTACCGCCAGAACGCGGAGAAGGCGGCGAAGGTGTATGCTGCGATTGACGCGACGGGGTTCTACACCGGCGCAGCGGACGTGGCCTGTCGCTCGGACATGAACATCACGTTCAATCTGCCAAACGAAGATCTCGACAAAGCCTTCGTGGCCAAAGCCGCCGCGAATGACATGCACGGATTGAAGGGTCACCGCTCGGTCGGCGGCATTCGCGCCTCGGTCTACAACGCGTTTCCGGTTGAAGGCGTTGACGTGTTGGTCGCCTTCATGAAAGAATTTGAACGGGTGAATGGTTGACCGTTGTAAGTTGGGGAGATGGCCCGCGACAGCCGCGCGGATCGCTCGCCGACAACGGACAACCAATAACTAATTTCGCGCTCGTAGCTCAATAGGATAGAGCGTCGGCCTCCGGAGCCGAAGGTTGCAGGTTCGATTCCTGCCGGGCGCATTCAAGCAATGAACGCATTCATGACAGAAAATTTCCTGCTGCACAGCCCCGTGGCGGAGCGGCTGTACCATGACTATGCCCGGGAGATGCCGATCTACGACTACCACTGCCATCTGCCCGTTGAGGAAATCGCGCAGAACAGGCAATTCGATAACCTGACCCAGATCTGGCTCGAGGGGGACCACTACAAGTGGCGCGCCATGCGTGCCAACGGCGTACGCGAACAACTGATCACGGGCGACGCCGACGACCGTCAGAAGTTCACAGCCTGGGCCGCCACCGTGCCGGCGACGCTGCGCAACCCGCTCTACCACTGGACTCATCTCGAACTGCGCCGCACATTCGGCATCGAAGATCTGCTCAATGCGGAAAGTGCTGACCGCATCTACGACCAGTGTTCAGAGATGCTGCGCGATCCCGCTTTCAGTACACGCGGTCTGCTGCGCAGCACGAATGTGCGACTGGTCTGCACGACCGATGATCCGGTCGACGACCTGCAACACCATCAGCAAATCGCAGCGGACGATTTTGACGTAAAGGTGTACCCCGCTTTTCGGCCCGATGCCGCACTTGGCATTCATGCCGTTGACACCTTCAACGCGTGGATCGCGCGTCTCGAAAAAGCCTCCGGAACGAGCGTCGGCCGCCTCGATGACTTTCGCACGGCCATTCAACAGCGGCACGACCACTTTCACGCAACCGGATGCCGGCTTTCTGATCACGGAATCGACGAGCCCTATGCGGCGGCGTACACGGAGCCGGAACTGAATGCAACCTTCGACAAGGCGCGCGCCGGCAACGCATGCAACGCGGACGAGATCCTTCAATTCCGATCGGCAATGCTTTACGAGTTCGCCGTAATGGATCACGCGCAGGGTTGGGTCCAACAATATCACCTCGGCGCCCTGCGCAATGTAAACAGTCGTTTACTCGGAACGCTGGGACCGGATACCGGCTTCGATTCCATCGGCGACTTCGACATGGCCCGACCGTTGGCGCGATTTCTCGACCGGCTGGATGCCGAGGACAAACTGGCACCCACCGTGCTCTATAATCTCAACCCGCGGGACAACGAAGTGATGGCGACCATGATCGGCAACTTCATGGACGGCAGTCGGCCCGGTAAGTTGCAATTCGGATCCGGCTGGTGGTACCTCGACCAGAAGGATGGCATGACGCGCCAGATCAATGCCCTCTCGAACATGGGCCTGCTGGCCCGTTTTGTCGGCATGCTCACGGACTCGCGTAGTTTTCTCTCCTATCCGCGACATGAGTACTTCCGCCGTGTGCTCTGCAACCTGCTGGGCAAGGATGTGGTCAATGGCGAGCTTCCGGAGGATTTCGATCTGCTCGGCGGACTCGTGCAGGACGTCTGCTGGAACAACGCCGTCAACTACTTCGGCATGGACGTCGGCGAAGGGTGATCGGCCTGCGGAAATATGCACAGAAGACCGTAACGGTCGCAAGGTGGGTGGTTAATCAGCAGAGCCTACGCGCCCAGGGCCCATCCGCGCAGAGCCCACGAGAACGTGACAAAGCCGGGGCCATAGCGTAGAACTGGCACCTGTCCCGGGCGACGGCTCACGCGACCGTCGTTTGCACGAACACCACAGGAGGAGCACCGCATGAGACTCTGGACAACACTTATTCTGGCGAGCCTATTGATGATCGGCTGCAGCCGATCCAAAACACCCGCCGCCAAGCCCACTACCCCGGCCGATCCGCGAGAAAAGGCGTACGAGCTTGCCGTTATTCCCAAGGGTACGTCACATAATTTCTGGAAGGCAATCCATGCGGGCGCCGACGCGGCGGCAAAGGAGTTGGGCGTCACGATCACATGGATCGGCCCCGAATTGGAAAACGATCGCAAACAGCAGATTGACGTCGTGCAGAACATGATCTCGAAGGGCGTCGATGCCATCGTCCTGGCGCCACTTGACGACGAAGCCCTCGCGACACCAGTCAAAAACGCCGTGCAGCGCAACATCCCGGTCGTCATTATCGACTCGGGCCTCAAGTCCGACCTGTACACGAGCTTTGTGGCCACGGACAACTTCGAGGGTGGACGGCTCGGCGCCAAACGACTGGCGGAGGTCATCGGCGGCAAGGGCAGCGTCATCATGTTGCGCTACAACCCCGGCTCCGCGAGTACACATAACCGTGAAGAGGGATTCTTGAAGGAGCTCGAAGAGAATTTTCCGGACATCACCGTCCTCTCGGAGAACCAGTACGCCGGTGCCACGATCGAGGGATCCATGCAGGCCGCACAAAACCTGCTGAACAAATACGCCGGCGACATTCAAGGCGTCTTTACACCCAACGAGTCCTCGACGGTCGGGATGCTACGCGCCATGCAGAACGGCAATCACGTCGGCAGGATCCGGCACATTGGATTCGACTGCAGCGGCAGCCTGGAGGAAGGCATGCGTGCCGGCGCCATCCAGGGTCTCGTTGTCCAGGATCCGTACAACATGGGCTACCAGGGCGTACAGGTTGCGGTCGCAACCTTGAAGGGCGAAACGCCCGCTAAGCGTATCCCGACGCGCCTCGCCGTGGTCACGCCCGACAATATCGATTCCGATGAGATCCAGGCGCTGATCGCCCCCGAACTGGCCGGCTTCTAGCCCACGTGCCTGATGAGCGACTCATTGCTTGAACTGCGCCGCGTCTGCAAGCGGTTCGGCGCAACACGAGCGCTGCACAACGTCGACCTCGTCGTCCAGCCGGGCGAGGTGCATGCCCTAATCGGCGAAAACGGCGCCGGCAAGAGCACCCTGATGAAGATCCTGAGCGGGGCGCACCAGGCCGACAGCGGAACCATGCAACTGCACGGCAGCGTGGTTCGAATCAAGGGCCCATCCGCTGCGCGCGATCTCGGCATCGCCATGATCTACCAGGAACTGAACCTCGCCCCGCACCTGACGGTCGAAGAGAACATCACGCTCGGGATGGAAGAACACCGCCTCGGGTTTGTGCGGGGGCAGGCTGACCGGATTCGCCAGGCGCTGAACCTCCTGCACAAGGAAGACCTGCCGTTGACGACCCCGGTGTGCGACCTGTCCATCAGCCTGCAGCAGGTCGTCGAGATTGCGCGCGCGCTGGTCTATGAGGCGAAAATTATCATCATGGATGAGCCCACCAGCTCGCTGACGGCAGCCGATACACGCGATCTCTTTGAGGTCATCAAGCGACTGCGCGACAACGGGATCGCGGTCATCTACATCAGTCACTTCCTCGAAGAAGTCATAGCCGTCGCGGACCGGTTCACGGTGCTGCGTGACGGCGAGACGGTCGGCACGGGTGCGATCGACGAGACCGAGATCCAGGCCCTGATCGCCATGATGGTCGGCCGGACGCTCGAGGATATGTTTCCGCGCGGAAAGCATCAGCCGGGCAAGGTTCTGCTGGACGTATCCGCCGTATCGGGTGACCCCCTACCCCACAAGGTCAGCTTCCAACTGCGACGCGGGGAAATTTTGGGTGTGGCGGGACTTGTCGGAGCGGGTCGCTCGGAGACCGTGCGCCGCATATTCGGACTCGACCGTGCGCGCGAGGGACGGATCAACATGGATGGGCATACACGCCCATTGGCCGGCATGACCCCACAGCGCGCGCTGCGACTACGCATCGATTACCTCAGTGAGGACCGCAAGACCGAGGGCCTGGCAGCACGCATGAGCGTGGGATTTAACACCACCTTCTCCAGCGTCCGGCGCTACGCCGGGCCGGGCGGCCTGATCGACTCCGCGCGTGAGGCACAATCGGTGAATCACTGGTTAAAGGAAATGCGCATCCGCAGCACCGGTCCGGGCCAGGCGGTCCGGGATCTCTCGGGCGGCAACCAGCAGAAGGTCGCACTCGCGCGCATGCTGGAACAGGGGGCCGACGTCGTGCTGCTCGACGAACCTACCCGCGGCGTGGATGTCGGCAGCAAGGTGGAAATCTATCGCCTGATCAATCGCCTTGCCGAGCAGGGCAAGGGCGTCGTCTTTGTGTCTTCCTATCTGCCCGAATTGCTTGGCGTCTGCGATACGATCGCAGTCATGCATCGCGGCGAACTGAGCGAAGTGCGCCCAACCGGCGAATGGAATGAGCACCGCATCATGGAAGTCGCCACGGCGGGACAATGAACCGAAAGCTCATACAATCGGCGCGCGCGCTGGGCCCCGTCGTGGGTATTCTACTGGTGTATTGCATCTTCGCCATTCTCGGCGGCGAGAGTTTCCGGTCGATGTACAACGGCAAGACGATCCTGCAGCAATCCGTCGTGATCGGAATCGCGGCGCTGGGCATGACCCTGGTCATCATCAGTCGCGGCATCGACCTCAGTGTCGGCTCCATGCTCGCGCTGGGCAGCTGCATTGTGGCGCTTGTGCTGCGACGCTGGGGTGCCGACGGGGTCAGCGTTCAACTCCCGTTGCTGGCGGCCCTGGCCGGCATGGCGGCCTGCTCCCTCTGCGGACTGGCTAACGGCGTGTTGACCTCGCTGATGGCCATCGTGCCCTTCATCGTCACCCTCGGCACCATGCAGATTTTTCGCGGCGTCGCCAAGGAACTGGCGGACCAAACCGCGATCAACGCACCGGGCAACTGGCTGCAGAACCTGATGAAGATCGAGCGTGCCGTGCAAACCGCGGACGGGACCTGGCAGGGCGTCTGGTACTCGATTGCGCCCGGCGTCGTGATCATGCTCGTGCTGACCGCCGTGATGTGGGTCGTGCTACGTCACACGGTCTTCGGACGATACGTCTACGGTGTGGGCTCAAACGAACACACGGCGCGACTATGCGGCATCAACGTGCGTATTCACCGATTGTGGGTTTATGCGCTCTGCGGACTCTTCACTGGAATCGCGAGCGTGATGCAATTTGCCGCGCTGAACCTGGGTGACTCCACGGGCGGCGTCGCCTTCGAACTCGACGTCATCGCAGCGGTGGTCATCGGCGGCGGATCCTTCGAGGGTGGCGAAGGCAGCATCGTCGGCTCGGTGATCGGCGCCATCATGATTGCCATGCTACGCAACGGATGCAACCTGGCGGGTGTCGAGAACTCGGTGCAGAACATTCTGATCGGGGCACTCATCGTCAGCGTCGCCGGCATCGACCGTTTGCGGCAGGCGCGTAGCGCATGAGCTCGCCTGGGTATATTCCCGGTACAACGGCAACAGCAGGCCAATGGGCAGCACGGCGGAATATTCAAAGTGGTCTGCATGTCCACGGCTACCTTTGTCCATGAACAATCAAAGATAGCCTGACATGGGCCGCTCACAACGGCAGACTCACAATTCCAGCCTGGGCGGCAGTCCGGACTTGCAGCGGATAGTGCGATCCCGCATTGTGTGCGGCTGATAGATTCGCTGCAGCCGATCGACCGACTGCAACTCAAAACCCCGATCACGCAAAGCAGAGGTGAGAAGACGATGACGAAGGGCCCTAAAGTTGTTCTGATCGGCGCCGCGAGCGCGTTCTTCGGCCGGCAGACGATCTGGAGTATGGTTAGTAAACCCGCGCTCTGCAACGGCACACTGGCGCTGGTTGACGTGGACGTGCCAAAGCTGCGCTGGATCGAGAAGATCGCGCGCCGGGCGATTGAGGCTACGGGCGTGCCGCTCAAACTCGAGATTGCCACCGACTATCGCAAGGTCCTCAAGGGCGCCGATTTCGTCTCGCTCGCGTTCGCTGTCGAGGGCGTCAAGCTGCGCGGCGTGGATGCGGATATCAGCACACGCCACGGGATGATCATGTGTTCCGCCGATACGATCGGGCCGGGCGGAACGATGCGTACCCTGCGCGAGATCCCGCGACAGAACAAAATCCTAAAGGACATCGAGAAGATGTGTCCCGACGCCTGGGTCATCAACTGGGTCAACCCCACCGCCGCCATGGGCATCGCCATGATGCGTCATTTTCCGAAGATCAAGATGCTCGCGCTCTGTGATGGTCCGCATAACCCTCGCTTCGATGACGGCCTGATCGTCTGTGCCGGCATTGTGAAGTCGCACGACAAGATCACGGACGCGCTGCGCAGTCGCGTCGATATCCGGTCCGGCGGTGTCAACCACTTCACCTGGCTCGTGGAGATGAACCACCGCGGCCGCGACATGACACCGCGCATCAAATCGGCGCTACATCGGTCCACGCAGGCGGAGCACCGGGCCAAGTCAGGTGAAGCGAAGCGGAACCTGACGAACGATATCTCGTGGCAAATCGCCGACGCGATCGGGTACGTGCCCATGTGCACCTGGCACACGCAGGAATACCTGCCCTACTTCCAGGGACATGACGTAGCGAAAAAAGACGTGTTAACGATCAAGAAGTGGCTGGTCGCCGAACGATGGGAGTGGATGCGATCGGTCTGGGCCGACATGCGCAACACGGCCTCCGGCAAACGGCCGATCGATGACTTCTTGAAACACGAGACGTCGGACCATGCCAGCGACATCATCGAATCGATGTGGACCGGTCAGCGCAAAAAATTCTACATCAACACCAGCAATAACGGCGCCGTGACCAATATGACGGACGACGCCTTTCTCGAGATTCCGTGCGTGGTCGACATGAACCGTGTCTCGCCGCTGCCCTTCGGCGAGATGCCGCGGCCCCTGCCCGGATTTCTACAACGGGTGCTCGACGAACACGAACTGGCCGTTGAAGCCGCCGTGACCTATGATCACAAGGTCCTGCGACAAGCCTTCCTGGCCAGCATGGTTGCGGTCAGCATACCCGATGTGGATGCCTGCATTAAGGATCTCCTACGGCGCGAGCGCCCTTACCTGCATAAGAACTGGTATCGCTAAAGATCGCGCGGGGGCTCATATTCGGCTTGAATCGGCTCTGGATACGGTGGAAAAATACCTTCGCTTGCGGGGACAGGCTTATTGAATAAGAGGAGATTGGACGCATGGCAAAGCTCAAGGCAGGAATGATTGGCGGCGGCGGCGACGGTGCATTTTTCGGTCGCGTTCACGAACGTGCATGTTCGATCGACGGAACACGCGAACTGGTCGCCGGTGCCTTACGCAGCAGTCCCGCGTCTTCGCTCGCTGCAGCGGAAACATGGGGCATCCAGGGCTACGAGACCTACCAGGACATGATCGACGCCTGGAAGTCAGGTGACCTCGAACTCGATTACGCGATCATCACCACGCCGAACCACGCCCACTTCGCCCCGGCCAAGGCCTGTGTCGAAGCCGGCCTGCCGGTGCTCTGCGAGAAGCCGATGACCTTCACGCTTGAAGAGTCCGAGGAACTCGCGGCGCTGGTGAAGGAGAAGAACGTGCCCTTCGTGCTGGCCCATACCTATACGGGACACCCGATGATGATGCACGCGCGCGAGTTGGTGCAGACCGGAAAAATTGGCGAGGTGCGCAAGGTCGTTGCCTGGTACACGCAAGGCTGGCTGGCCACGGCACTGGAGGGCGAGGATCAGCAGCAGGCAGCATGGCGCACGGACCCGAGCCGGACCGGCATTTCGAACTGCGGCGGTGATATCGGGACGCATGCGTTTGTCGCCGCCACGTGGGTATCCGGACTCGCCCTGAAGCGCGTCTCGGCCCGGCTGAACAGTTTTGTCAAGGGGCGCACGCTCGATGACGACTTCAACGTCACCGCCGAAATGGAGAACGGCGCGACCGCCCTGATTACGGCCACCCAAATCGCGGTTGGGTACCGGAACGACAACGGGTTCCGCATTCACGGGACGGAGGGCTCGATCGAATGGCGGCAGGAACAGGCGGAGCGACTGGACGTACGCACCGGCGAGCACGATGAGATCTACTGGCTCGGAGCAAACTTCAGCTTCTTCTCGGAAAGCGTGGCGTCGTACCAGCGCGTGCCGGCCGGTCACCACGAGGACTTCTTTGAGGCGCTGGGTAATTTGCACGGCACGCTCGAGCGACAGATCCGGCGTAGCCGCGGCGAGGATGCGCCCGCGCCCTTCCCCCATCCGAGCGTCGACGAGGGCGTGGCCGGCATGCGATTCGTGAAAGCGGCGGTCGAAAGCTCGAAGCAGGACGCAGCATGGGTCAGCATGTAGTCCGAGGCTGTACCGCCGCGCGGTGAGCAAGAAAACCGTCATGGCCAGCGGGTGCTATGACCTCCTGCACGGAGGCCATATTGCTTTCCTGAACGAAGCCGCGACCTACGGGCGCCTCATCGTATCGGTCGGCTCCGATGCCAACGTGGAGCAACTGAAGGGCAAGCACACCACATTCAACGAACGCGAACGTAGCTATATCCTGTCCAACCTCGCCAGTGTCGACGAAGCCTTTGTATCGGGCGGTAGCGGTGTCCTCGATTTCGCTGACGATCTACGACGCCTGAGCCCGGATCGCTTCGTCGTCAACGAGGACGGGCACACGGACGACAAGCAACGCCTCTGCGACGAACTGGGCGTCGAGTACATCGTGCTGCAACGCGTTCCCGCCGACGGACTGCCTGCCCGCGAAAGCTCAACGGTCAAGGCCCGGATAGCTTTCCCCTATCGCGTCTCGATCGCCGGCGGCTGGATGGACCAGCCCTGGGTCTCCGCGATCTGCCCCGGCTCGATGGTCGTGGCGTCCATCGACGCCACGACGGACTTCGCAGACGGTTCAGGCATGGCGACCAGCTCACGCAAGACCGCCCTGGCCCTCTGGGGCGACCGCGTTCCCGACGGGGACCCGGTGCGGAACGCGAAACTCCTGTTCGGGGCCGAGAATCCGCCCGGCACCGCCTACGTTTCGGGATCACAGGATCACATCGGCCTGCTTGTGCCGGGTATCAGCCGCCTGCACTACGATGGCGATTTCTGGCCGGACCGGATCGACAACACACGCGACGCCGAGATCTGCGCCTGGCTCAGTTCCGTTCTGCATCTCGTGCCGCTGCAGGCACGGCCTGAAGGCTATGACCCCTTGATCGAAAAGAACCTTGGCGAGACCTCCGTTCGTAAACTCGGCGACGCCGGCAACCGATGCTACGAGAGCATTCTAAAAATGGACCTGGTCGGCCTCGGTCAATCGCTCGTGCAAAGCCTGGAAGCATGGCGCGAGATTCTGCCCAACACCGTGATCGACTCGACGCTTCCCTGCCTCGAGGCGGTGACCTCGCACGCCGGCGCGACATTCTCCGGCTGCGGCGGAGGCTACTTGCTCGTTGCTTCCGATAAAGCCGTTGCGCATGCCCTGCCGGTCCGGGTGCGGAGCGAGTCTTGACCCGGCCGACAATAACGCATAAAGAGGTTCGCTCGCATTCCAACTAACAGGAGAAACGCTATGCCCAAGATCACTTTCATGGGTGCCGGAAGCACCGTATTTGCCAAAAACGTCCTGGGGGACAGTCTCCTTGTTCCGTCCCTGCAGGAGGGTCATATCGCGCTTTACGATATTGACGCGACACGACTCAAAGAGTCGAAAATGATGCTGGATACGCTCAACAAGAACGTCAACAAGGGCCGCGCACGTATTACCGCGCATCTCGGCGTGAAGAACCGGCGCACCGCCTTGCGCGGGGCGGACTACGTGGTGAACGCGATCCAGGTCGGCGGCTACAAGCCGAGCACCGTGATCGATTTCGAGATTCCGAAGAAGTACGGCCTGCGACAAACGATCGCGGACACACTTGGGATCGGCGGCATCTTCCGCACACTGCGCACGTTGCCGGTCATGTTCGGCTTTGCTAAAGACATGGAAGCCGTCTGTCCCAATGCCTGGCTCCTCAATTATACCAATCCGATGGCGATGTTGACCGGGGCGATCCTGCTCCACACCAACGTCAACGCGGTGGGGCTCTGCCACTCCGTGCAGGGATGCGCCGATTGGCTCCTGCGCCTGGTCGACATGCGCGAGGAGGTCGAGAACCTGCAATGGGATATCGCCGGGATTAATCACCAGTCCTGGTTGCTTTCGATCACCGACGACGGAAAAGATCTCTATCCCGAGATCAAGCGTCGGGCAGCCCGCAAGAACCGCGCCGCGCGCAAGAACGGCGAAAAGCACGGGGACATGGTGCGCTTCGAAATGTTGAAACATTTCGGATACTACCTGACCGAGTCCTCGGAACACTCGGCCGAGTACATGCCCTATTGGATCAAGAGTAACTATCCGGAACTGATCGAGGAATTCAACATTCCGCTCGACGAATACCCACGGCGCTGCGTGGACCAGATCACGCATTGGAATGAGCGCAGCGGCGAGATCACGAAGAATAAGAAGCTCAAGCACGCGCGGACGCACGAGTACGGATCGTACATCATGGATGCCATCGAGACCGACGTACCCTATCGCATCGGCGGCAACATCCTGAATACGAACCTGATCACCAATCTGCCGCGCAAGGCCTGTGTCGAGGTGCCCTGCCTGGTCGATCGCAACGGCGTGCAGGGATGTGTCGTGGGTGATCTACCGGAACAATGCGCCGCCCTCAACCGCACGAACATCAATGTTCAACTCCTCACGATCGAGGCGGCGGTGACGCGCAAGAAGGATAAGATCTACCAGGCCGCCATGATGGATCCACACACCGCCGCTGAGCTGTCGCTGGATGATATTTGCAAGCTCTGCGACGACCTGATCAAGGCCCATGGCCGCATGATGCCGACATACAGTTGAATCGCGCACGTCGGGCCAACTCTTTGCCGCCCATATGCTTACCCCATTGACCCTGCGTCCTAACGGACTCAGCTACGGTTCCTGTGACCCACATAGCTGAATCCGTTAGGATTCAGAAGGCGGGCGATTGGGCGGGACGGGTTGCAGGATACGGCGTTGCTCGGGCGTCACACGATCGAGCAGTTCCTGCGACCACTCGAACCCATAGCGCGACGCGCCCCACAGCACCCCGTAGCGCATGATGATCACGCGGCGCTCGCCCTCGCTTATGCGGCTACCACCGCCGTGTGCAATGCCGTCCACGAACAATAAGGCATCGCCGGCCTTCATGTAGACTTCGATCGAACCCTCCAGGGCGTCCATGCGATCGCCCGCGCCGTAGTCACCCAGATTGGGATGTTCGAAATTCGACTTATGACTACCCGGCACGACCATCGTCGCGCCATCGCCGGGTCCGATGTCGGTCAATGCCAACAGGACGTTGCATTGGCCACAGCGGAACACGCCGTCCTTGTATCGGTACGCGCCACGTGATGCACCCTTGAAGCCACCGGAATGGGCCGGATGATGACCACTCTTACCGCGCGCCGAAACCACGCATTCATCCACGAAAGCACCGCCAACGTATGACTCTTCCTCGCCGGCATAATGCGCCGTGTGCCGGATCCAGCCCGGCCAGTCAATCAGATCCAAAAAGGGACCGCCCAGTTCGAAAGCGTTGTGCAATTCGAAGCCCGTATCCGGGGTGTAGTCACGACGCTGGGCATTGCCGTGCCACTCCATCGTTTCGAGAGGCGGGACCTCGTCGATTGTTTTGTTCAGGCGTCCGACGAAGCCGGGGTCAATCGCCTGCTCGAGGAGCAGGTACCCGCGCAGGTCGAACAGGTAGTCATCAAGGGCCGATGGTTCACAAGCATCCATATCGCGGCGCATAAAAGACTATTCCTGCTGTGCAGGCAAGGCCCGAATGCGAAGTCTCGCCGTAGCCACCCGGGTCCGGCTATCGTCGACTACATGGATGGTCAGCACTTAGTTCTCGATTTTCCCGGTACCAGATGGCAGATTCTGGCGATGCATTTGCGGAGAACGTTCATTTTCATCCTGGGATTCTGGCTAGGCGGACTCGTTAACGGCGGTATCGCTCGCACCGAGCAAGAGCCACGGCCATTTGCCCTGGAACTGATCGACAACTCACGCATGCCCAGCTGCCCGGCGGGCGGCAAATACGCCTACAATGTTGCGGGCAAGAACGCAACCTGTTCTGTACATGGACACAAGTACCGGTAACATGCCGCAGACCCTCGACCTCGGAGACCGCGTTGAGCTGCATTCAATGGACAAGCACTGCGGCAACATCTCCATCGCGCTATATCGCCGTGACGACGACGGGTGCCCACGCTTCCTGGTTCACACCTACCGCACGGCCAACGAGGTGCGCGCGCGCATCATGTTCCTGACGCAGGCCCTGCGAACCCTGCTGGGGCTCGAGGACTCCAGCGTGGATGCCGCCTGGCTGTGCTTTCCTTGCGGCCAGGGGCACGAACGGGCGCTGAAGCGGGCCTTCCTCGACATCTGCAAGCTCCCGAGCGATTCGGCACTCGTACCCAAGCCGCTGAGCCAGCCTGATAAGAAGGCAGGCTGCGACGTAGCGGCAGCGCCGGCCGGCGACGGTATGTATAACATGCAAGCCGCGGAACAAAATGAACTGGCCGCACGCCGCGAAAAAGCGATTGCGCGTGGATACATCAAGCTTTGCGACATGCGCGGCGATGAGACAGAGCCGACCCGGATCGCATTCGATTGCGGAATGAGCCACGATGCTCTCATCGGATTCCTGACCTACCGCGCGCAGAACGTGCGCGCCGCTATCCGGGAAGAAGAGATGGCCGCCTCGCGTGGCGTGCTGGCGGCGCCGGGCCAACAGGATCCATGATCACGTGACAGCCATGCCAACGGACAACGACAGACCAGTCGGCATGACCAGCCGGCAACGCGTGCTGGCAGCATTGAACCGCGAACCGGTCGATCGCACGCCCGTCTGTAACCCGACATCCGTCGCCACCGTCGAGTTGATGGACCTGGTGGATGCCCACTTTCCCGACGCGAATCGCGACGCCGAGAAAATGGCACGCCTCGCAGCAACGAGCTATACCGAGCTCGGGTTCGACACGATCATGCCCGTCTTTTCGATTATCCAGGAATCCTCGGCCGTGGGCTGCAAGATCCAATGGGAAGAGAAGGACAACTGGCCGACCGTCAGGATGACCGAACCGATCTGGTCCGAACCCGATGACATCCGTATCCCCGCCGACTTCGTAAAGCATCCCGATGCGAAGTGCGTGCTCGACGCGATCCGCATTTTGAAAAAGGAATTCGGCGACGAGGTTGCGGTCATCGGCAAAACGATGGGCCCCTGGTCGATGGGCTATCACTGCTTCGGAGTCGAGCGCTTCCTGCTCATGTCGCTTGACGATCCCGATATGACGCGGACCTGCCTCGACCGAATGAAGCAGTCCACGATCGAGTACGGGATCGCCCAGATCGAAGCGGGCGCCGACGCTTTGACGCTTCCAGACCACGCCACGGGCGACCTCGTCAGCGGGGAGTATTATGAGCGCTATCTGCGCGACATGCACATCGAGTTCGCCGAAACATTAAAGGTTCCGATCATTTTGCACATCTGCGGCCGCACCGTGGATCGCATGGAATTCATCGCACAGACCGGCATGGCGGCGTTCCACTATGACTCGAAAAACAACCCCGCGGAATCGATGGAAGTCGTCGCCGGCCGTATCAGTCTTGTCGGCAACATCAACAATCCGGAGACCTTGTTTTCGAAGGGGCCCGAAGATGTCGCCGCGGAGGTGAGGGCGAACCTCGATGCCGGCGTCCAGCTGGTCGGCCCCGAATGCGCCATTCCCCTCCAGACATCGATCGAGAACCTAAAGGCCATTCCGCGCGCGGTTCGCGAATGGCATCGGGCAGCCTGATCCCCACCGGAAGCCTCCGCATGGCAAAACTTGAAGATATCTCCAACGATTTCCTCCGTGAGGAGGTCGAGACATTTGTCACGCGCGAGGACGAACGCGAGAACCTGATCGCACGCTACACCGCAGCCACACCGAAAATGCAAGCCATTGCTGCCGGCGTTGTGTCCGCGCGGCACCACGATGTCGACGCCATGACAGCCGACGCGTTAACCACCGGGACAAGCGCGTTGGACGTCATGGATCACGGCCTGATCGCGGGCATGGCCCTGGTCGGCATCAAGTTTCGCGACATGAAGATCTTCGTACCCGAAGTGCTGGCCTGCGCACGTGCGATGAAAGCCGGCATGAAACACATCGAACCCATTTTGGTCGCCTCCGGCATCGCACCCACGGGCAAGGTCATCATGGGTACCGTCAAAGGCGACCTGCACGATATCGGCAAGAACCTGTGCATCATGATGCTGCGCGGCGCGGCCTTCCAGGTCATCGATCTCGGCGTGGACACCTCGCCCGATGACTTTATCGAGGCCGTCGAAGAGCATGGGGCCAATATCGTCGGCATGTCCGCCCTGCTGACGACAACGATGCCGAACATGGCGAAAACCATTGAAGCCTTTATCGACGCCGACCTGCGCGACGATGTACAGTTCATGGTCGGTGGCGCGCCGGTCACACAAATCTTCGCCGACGAAATGGGTGCCGATGGATACGGGGACAACGCGGTCGAATGCGTCGACCTGGCAAAGAAACTCAGTGATGAGAATGGCTGAACAGAACACAACCAACATCGCGCGCCAAGGTGTGAGCCACGAAGAGCTTTGCGAACGCATGCAGGAGATTGAGCACATCTTTGGTGCCATCAGCGACTCCGCAGACTCGCACATAAAGACGACCTGTCCCTACCGGGACGCGGCGCAGCGCTGCACGGCAAAATTTGAGTGTCGTTTCGTGGCGCGAAACGGTCCGCACAAGGGTCGATGCGGATGGGACGGATCCGACGACTACCAGTTAGGTTGGTTCCCGCCGCAACCGGCGATGGAGAAAAGAATCTAAATCAAGGAAGCGTAAGCATGGCATTCAAGTATACGGGCTTTGCAGACGAAGCGGATTCGAATTTCGACGCGCAAATCGATGTGCTCAAAGAAGTCGGTTGGTCCGCGATCGAACTGCGCGGCATAGACGGCACCAGCGTCTGCGACCTCGACCAGACCACCTGGGACAGCACGCTCGCGAAACTGAACGACAACGGCATCCAGGTCGTCGCCTTCGGCGGGCAGATCGCCAACTGGGCACGACCGATCACGGGCGAGTTTCAGAAAGATATCGACGAATTGGAACGCTGCGCGCCGCGCATGAAGGCCGCTGGAGCGGACATGATTCGCATCATGTCTTATCCCAACGACCAGGACGCCCCCCTGGCGAACGACGCCTGGCGCGACGAAGCCGTACGACGCCTGTCCGAACTCGCCATGCGGGCCGAGGATCTGGGCGTGATCCTTGGGCACGAGAACTGCAGCGGCTACGGTGGCATCGGTCCTGAGCAGTATCTTGAACTTAAAGACGCAATCGACAGCCCGGCCTTCAAGCTGATCTTCGACACGGGAAACAACAGCCTGCATGACAACGACCGCGAGGCGACCTGGCGCTACTATGAGCAATGCCGCGATGAGATCATGCACGTGCACATCAAGAGCGGTCTGCCCGGCGATGATGGCGTCTATCGCACCTGCTTTCCCGACGAGGATCCGGTCCAGGCACGGATCCTGTCCGACCTGGTCGTGCGGGGCTATGACGGTTGGCTATCGATCGAACCACATATCGCGGCCGCCGTTCATCTTGGCCGAGAGCCCGAAGGCGATGACGCGCGACGCATATGGATCGACTACGCGCACCGCATCGAGCAGATTGCGGAGGCAGCCGCCAACACCACGGCCTGACAACGAGCCCCATGCCTTTCGATCAAACAGCGACATTAGCCGAGCGGTACCGCGCGGATGGATTCGGACTCATCACCGAGTCCGTCTTTCCTCCCGAGCTCGTGCAGCGCGCGTCCGACGGCATGGACATGATCCGGCGCGGCGAGTACGACACCGGCGAAGAACCGTGCGGCGGGAAATGGGTGCCCGGCGACGATGACAACATGCTGTGCAAGGTCGAGGTCCCGCAAAAGGCGAATCTAGCCATCCGGGAACTCGTCAGTTCCCCCGCGCTCGGCAAACTCGTCGCGGAAACCGTCGACGCCGAGATGGTCCAGGTCTGGTGGACGCAACTCCTGTACAAACCCCCGGTCGCCGGGGATCCCACGAACACCGTCATCGGTTGGCACCAGGACCGCGGATACTGGTTGACCTGGGAACAGGGCGACGGCTTGCTCACCGCGTGGGTCGCGCTTAGCGACGTTACCGAAGCGTCCGGCCCGATGAAGTTCGTGCGCGGATCGAACAACTGGGAGCTCTTCGAGGGCGACTTCTACGGCCAGAACAACGAAGACATTCGCGCCACATTCAACCTGCCCGAGGGCGCGCAGTGGGAGGAGGTGCCTGCCATACTTCCGCCCGGAGGAATCAGCCTGCATAGCTGCATGACACTGCACGGCAGCGAACACAATTATTCGGACCAGCCACGACGCAGCCTGGCGATCCACTTGCGAACTGAAAAATCAATTCCGAAACCCGGCATCGACCGTGAATGCGGGTTGACGCAATACCTGGAGAACATGGAACTCAACCCCGTGATTTACGGCGAGTTGCAGTCGCTCTAACAAGGAGCCAGATCCCGGGGAAGAGAATCCTGTCGAGGCTGACCGGGCCCCTGAGATGGAACGCGATGAGACGATTGCCGTGCCACGGGCAGGTCATCTACTTCCGGCACATGATCATCATGTCCTTCGGCGTGTCGACGCCCGGGTACGCTACTTCATCGCCGCGCGGTACTCGTCAGAATTCCAGCCGGGGTATTGCCCCTCGAGCAGGGCCAGTGTTTGCTCCGTGTAGTACGAATGCCCGGCCGGGGGAAAGCGCCAAACCTCACGCTGGGCGGCGGTCAATCCTCCGATAAAGGCCTGGAACACTGGAGCATCGGCGCCGCAACTGGTGAAATGCTTGAATCCTTCCCAGTAGTGGTCCGCACGGCCAAAGCTGTAGCCCCAGGTCAAACGTTGCCCATCCTTGCGCGTGTAAGTGCTGGCGCTGTGCCAGGTGTACCGTGTAAAGATGCAGATCGTGCCGCCCTTGCAGACGAGCGACACAGCCTTGCTCATATCCCTGCCGTACTTCCGGGGGATCAACCGCAGGGGCGCCTGGTCTTCGTCCACATCCTCGAGGTGATGCCAGAACCCGATCTGGCCGAACTCGCGCAGATCTTCGCTCAGGGGTAACAGCGAGTTATTAACGTTGTCGATATGCAGTCCTGAATCGTCGGAGCCTGTCCCTCCCCACGTGTGCCCCGGATAGCGGGCGATCAAACTGCCGACACGCATGTGGATATTATCCGTCTTGAGCCATCTGCGGGCAAACGCGATGCTCTCCTCGTTCATGGACTCTTTGTAGAGATCCGGGTCCTCGTAGGGAAACGGCACAAGGCGGCTGTATCCCTCCTGATCCCCCGGCGGGTCGTGCTTGACCTCCTCCCAGGACGGCAATACCCGCCGCTGAGCCGCCTGCAGAGTCCTGAGCTTTTCGCCCGTGATGTAGTCGGGCACAACCACAAACCCCTGCTCCTCCAACTCCTCGAACACAGCGTCATTCAGCTTCGACATCACGCGGCTTCCTTTACCTTGCACCTGTATATGAATTTCATTTATATACGCATGAACTAGCTATACGCCTACGTATCCGACTGCCAAAAGCCAAGGAGAAAATCCGATGGAACTTCCATCCAAAAACGCTGACGGACTGCCCGTCATTCCCCTAACCGATGAGCAGCGCTATACCTTCGACCTCCAGGGCTGGCTGTTGGTCCCGAACGTTCTGACCGAAGATCAGGTCGAGGAAATGCGCGAATTCTGCCATTTGCTCAAGAACGAGCCGGCAAAGATTTCCGATAAAGATGGCAGTTCGATCGGCGGCCCGCTCGAGGCCTTGACTGACCATCCCTTCGCAGTGGGCTTTATGCAGGAATTCATGTCGAACCCCCGATTCGCATCCGAGACCGTTTATGGTTTCCGCCTCGAGTTAACCTTCCTCGCTTATCGTTTCGGAGAACTCGGGCATGATAACTGGCGCCCGCACGGTGGCGGTGGCGGGGGAACGCCGACGTCTCGCGATTGGTTTTCGGCACACAGCTACCTGAGCATGCATCGCAAAGCCTACTGCGGGCTCACGCAGATTGTCTGGGAACTGAACCCAGTCCGCAAAGGCGACGGCACACACTTTCTTTCGGGCAGTCACAAGAGCTGTTTCGAGTTTCCCGAAAGCGTGGCCGCGGACCAGAACCATCCCCACTGGGACACCTACGAGTGCGAGGCGGGTTCGGCGATCGTGTTCACGGAATCGCTGGGCCACAGCGGTACCCTGTGGTCCAACCAGGACTGGGACCGCGTTGCGATCTTCAACAGCTACAACAGCGTCGACTGCAAGTATCACGACTGGGAGCCGCACCCCGAGCACCTGGCCGAAATGCCGGAACAGCGCAAGACGCTCTTCCGTGATGTGCGTTCCGAAATGAATGTTCCGACTGACGAGTACTATGCGCAGCGCGAAAAAATGCGCACGCCGCCCGAAGACGGAAAATCTGGCGGCCGCGGCATGTGGATGCACCCGGAATACCGGCCGAGCGAGTAAACGGGTTTACCGTCGACGCGCCCGCGTACAGGCAAGGACCGCACCGGCGAACCCGCCGAGCAGTCCGCAGACCAGGAACACCTGCGCAAGTGAAGCGCCGCCCGCGAGCATTCGGTTCTGCGCCACGGACGCAATGGCGTTGAAGATGGTCGTACCGGAAATTCCGAGGGTGATCGCGATGTCGCGATACTGCGGGTTAACGTTGGCATTCAATGCAGCGAGATTGGAACCCCAGACCGCGCCGTAGACCAGATAGTACAACACGTAACACAGCACCATGATCGCCATGCCTTGCGCGTACCCCATACAGACGACGGCGATACCGGCAATGGCCATGCTCACGCCATACACGCGTACCGCGTTCAGGCGGTCAATCAGGTGACGCACCACAAAGAGCGTAGCCAGAGCCGGCAGACGGCCCAACCCAACGATCATGCCGATCGCGCCTTCGCTCATACCGTGATACTGCCGGCATATGTTCGGAACGAGTTGGTTCACCGACAGAAACATGAACGGCTCCATGCAGAAACCGAGCACCACGATCACAATCACGATCGGAGCTACATTGCCCGCGAAATCGTTCCGGCGCATGCGCAGCAGGCTAACCACTTCGCCGGGCGCGCCGCCCGCAAGATGTCGCGAGGCGACCGGAAACAGGAAAGCGCCCGCCGCGCAGACAACGGCCGTACCCGCAAACAACAGCCTATAATGCGACTGGTCCACGAGCAGGCCACCCAGTGTAATCGCGCCGGCTCCGACCGCGGTGTTGACCACCATGTACGTCGCGATGGCCCGACCCGGCCGTTCGCCCCCGATCGTGGCGACCATCGATGTCCACGCGATCGCCAGTGCCACGGGAACGAATCCGAGCAGCGCCACCACAACGTTGATCACGACGATATGGCGCGTACAAGCCATCAGCGCATATCCGGCAGCGGCGAGTGCAATCGAGAGGTTCACCGTCCGTCGTCGGCCAATACGTGCCGAAATCTCGGTGGTCAGGAATTGGGCCAGCAACGTGCCGATGGCAAAGCAGATGGACGTCCGGGTCCATTCCGTGTCACTGCGCTGCAGTTCAACCGTGAGGTAGGCGTTGATGAAGGTGTAGAAGCCGAACCACGCCAGATTGATCGCAAACGCAACAATGACGGCCGCGGCGAGGAAAGCGTACCGCGAGCACAAGGCCCCTGGCAACGTTGACCGCATGCCGCGTCTACGCGCTGACGATCTCGAATGCGTAGACGGTCGCGTGTTCCATGCTGAGGATCACGTTAACCGCAGTGACTTTGCCCATGCTCTCGCGGGCATCCTCATCCCATTCCAGCCTGGCGCAGGCTTCGTCTCCTTCGAGGACGGCGGCAGTGCCGAGGCGTTCGCCGCTGACGGCATCGTTCAAGGAGGCTCGGACACTTCCGTTGTGTACGCAGGCGTAGTTCAATCGCATCTCCCAGGGTTTCTCGGGGACATCGAGCTTCAGGCAGAGCATACCATCCGGATGCGCGCGGAAGCCGAAGAGGCGGTATTTCGGGAAACGTGCAATGCCGATGCCGTAGTCGCCAAGCGCGTGCCGTTCCTTGACCCGCTCCGGGCGTGATTCGCCCTTCTCGTCGAAGCCATAGCCGTGCTCGAAACCCGCGCCGGTGATGTAGAGGAAATGCTCGTCGCCCACTTCAACCGGGCTCGAGGCGGAGTAAAGGCCGCCCTGCGTCCACACATGATCACTGCAGGAGACGAAGTCCGGTCGCCCGGACTGGTGCTCCCAGCAAGCGCCGGGTTCTCGCTGATACGCGAGGGAAATGTCGACCACACCGTACATGCTGGAGTTCAGCGTGCCGAAGCGCGGCAGGCGATGACGGAATTGCCAGATCATGGCGACGGTTCCCTGACCCGCCGGGAGCATTGCCATGCCGTAATAGTCACCGCTTGCAAAGCCGCGGGTAATGGCGCAGATGTTGTCGAAGTCGTCCGGGATGAGCGCCGGCAGCGCCTTTGACCATTCGCCGTCCCTGAACTCGGCCGTATAGATGACGCGTTGCATGTAACCGCGCAGGTTCGGGTTGAATTTCATGGCCACGATGCCGCGTTGCTGCTGCGGATGGTAGACACTGGTGATCACGTCGACGGCGTCCCAGCGGGGGGTGGTCGTATCGAGGTTCCAGTGCAAGCCGTCGCTCGAGTGAAAGGTAAAGTAACCCATTTTCTCAGCCCCGGGATGGATGCCCCTGATGCCAGGCTGCAGGCAGCCCGTGGCGCGATAGCGATGGCTCTCCGGCGCGTCCGGGTCGATGAAGACCGAGGGCGCGTGCACCCCCAGGTTGGTCAGGTTGTTGGCCTTGCTGCCACCAAGTTCGACCAGACCCAGCTCCGGCTTGCGCCATGTGAATCCGTCATCGGATTCGGCGTAAGCCACGAAGGTCATGTTCTCGTCATCCCAGTCCTTGGGCGTGGCCTGGTACCACATGCGGTAGACGCCCCCGTCGTGCAGGACGCTGCCGTAGATGCTCATTCCTCCGCCGTCCACCGCGGAATCGCCGTGCAGGACTTTCTCTGATTCGACCTTCGCCTTGTGCTGGACGACATCGATCTTGCCGGACTGCCAGAAGATCGCGGGGTGGGTTTCAAAAAGGACTTCCATGGTATTGGTTCTCTCTTGTTGGTTAGCAGGCTTTATGGATCCCGTGTTGCGCTTCCGTTTGGAATCGAGAAGACCGAGGATAGTTCAATCGCGAAATATCAGGAAGCCTCTTATTCCTCCGATGTCTGGACACCCGTAGGGTCGTCAGCCCAGCAGTGTGCATGCAGGTAATCACAGGCTGCCGCACAGGCGGTCGCAGACCCCAGCCGCCGCAGGGCCAGCATGGCAAAATAACGCACATGGTAATCCGAATCACCGAGCACCTCGATCAACGCTTCTTCAGCAGCCGGCACGGGGCTAAGCTTCAAGAGCGCGGTGGCCGCATTGATGCGAGCCTCGCGCCAATCAGGCTCCGTATCGTTCTTGCGGGCCAACAGAAAGTCGGCCAGGGCGGGCACCGCCTGATCGCGACCGGCGTGGTTCATGCCAAGCGCGTCCACGGCCGTACGGACAACGCGAAAGGAAGCGTGCTCCAGGCACTGACAGAGCGCGGGCACGGCCTCTGCAGCCAGGCTACCCATCTCGCCCAATGCGAACGCGGCATTGATGCTCATCCACTCGTTGTTGCTCGTGAGCGCATCGACCAGAAGCGGCACGGCCGGCTTGCCGATCGCGGCGAGAGCGAAGGCGGCGTCCTCCATAACATTCGGATTCCCCCACCCCTCCGCGCGCTCCATCATGCTCGGCCGCTCCTCGGGAAAAGGGCGCGCCGCGATGTGAGCAATGAGATCAGGCACAACAGGGGCACCCTGCGCCGCCAGTTGGTAAATTGCCGCGTTGCGTTCTTCATTCGACCCAGCATCAAGCCGCTCGATGAGTTGCGTCGTGCTGAGCAGCCCGTCGTCTCCCGGCAATCCGTTCTGCGCGCCGCGCATCCAGTTCCAGACATGATTCCACATCAGGGGATGCTCATGCGAAGCTTCCATCTCGTCCGGCTGAACCCAATCTGAATTCTCGTTCGCCCACGATGCCGCCACGGGGTCCTCCGCGCGCGCGATAACAAACTTGACCATGAACCGCATGCGCTGTGTCCGGTTGACGCCCGCGCCGTGACCGACATCGAAATGCGTCAGGCAGGCACTACCCTGTGGACCGCCCGTCGGGCGGCCCCGCAGTTTCTCTTCCTTGATCAACCCCTTGTGATATTGCGTGCCCGGCAGGACATGCGTCGGGCCAAAGTCCAACGGCACCTCCTGCGGGTAGTACATCAGCAACCCATAGCGCGGCACGTGATGACAGGCGCGGGTCATCGGCGAGTGCCCGTCCTGGTGCGAGAAATAGTGCAGATACGTTCGATCGGTATCGTCGGCATTGAAGCCCATTTCGTGGCAATGCCGATGCGGAAGCACGATGTAATCCTTGCCGAAGAGGCTCGTCGCCGCCCCGTGAATCGCCGGGGAATCAAGCACCTGTTGCATCTGCGGCACCAGCGGCAGAATATTGTCGCCCGGATTTTCGCCGGGCACAATCAACTCATCAAGACGCGCGGTGATCGTGTCGTGCACATCCGCAGGAACGTCCGGTCCGATCGCGTGGAACCCGTTGACGATGAAGGCGCGGACCTGATCGTCATTGAGAAGCTGGCATTCCGAACTCATCTCGCTACTCCAACTCTCCTCACCGAAAGATTAAAATATGGCAAGCACCGTCCCCGTGGGGGGTGCCAGAAGCACGATGGACCCGGGGTTCTTTGGCGTTCCCATATACCTGATCTCCCAGCGCTTCGGCAAATTTACACTCTTAAACGCATTGCCCACCAGGGTCCCCTGACTGTAATCGGCAACGACATGCTCCGTCAACGTTTGTACGCCGGCTATATTCAGATTGAGCACAAGGTTGCTTATGCTCAACGTTCCATGCGCCGTGATACGATCCGCCATGTTTCCGTCGAGGTTGTAACGCAGGACGCCACTGCCATCGAACGTCGCGTTTGACGCGATACTCATGTTGCAGTGCGCCAACGACCCACCCAGGTGGATGGCTCCGGAACTGACGGTCGTTGTTCCGGCGCACGTATTCGCGCCATTGGTAAGAATCAACAATCCCGGCCCGACGTTCTCGAGCCCACCCGGCCCACTGATCACGTTGGTGATAATGAGCGGCGTGCTCATGCACTGAACCCAGAAGGCACTGTTGGAGGCGAGCGTGATGGCACCGGTCATGCGGGTCTGCACGTTGCCCTGGCATTCTTCACGACGGAAGACGCCGCCCCCGTCATGCCCGCGCCCGCTAACGACAAAGTTGTGGGTAACATTCCAGTCTCCCTTCATTCCGACACTACCCCCATCGTTCACTGTGACGGTCACGCTGTCGCCGAAATGCCCGAACCAGAGAAAGACCCGCCCCCGATTGACAGTCGACGGCCCCGTATAATCGCTGTTGTCGAATCCGTCGAACGTCAGCGTGCCGGTCCCGTTCTTGACCAGTTCGCCGGGACCCGTGATGGCGCCGGTGCGCATATTTCCGCTCCCGTCAAACGTGATCGTGTGACCATTATTGTGAATGTTCTGTGAGCCGGCCTTGCCAAACCAGAACTCGCTTCCCCCATTGTTCGCGTTGCTCACGATTAAAGGGTTGCCGAGATCAATTTCGGGCACATCCGTTGGCCGTTTAAAGGATGGAACCGTTGTGCCGGCCTCGACAGTGACACGTGACACCAGACCGGTAGATGAGAATCGAACCACACCCGTCGCGTCGGTGCTGGTGATCGTGTATCGATAGGCGGCGCCGAACACCGCCTCAGCGATTGTCATCGTGTTGCTGTTGTTAATCGATATGGTCCGGTTCGCCGTGATGTTGGTGCCGAAGAACGCCACGTCCGTGACGCCGTTGGGAACGGTGTTCGGATTCCAATTCGCAGCGTTGGTCCAGGTGCCGTCCGCGTCGAGATCCCACGTCACTGAACCGCCCAGACCCATCCGAACCAGCGGCGCACATTGTAGCAACAAGCATACGATCGCGATGCGTGACAAACCGTGTGACATCTGTTCAATATACCATAGAATTTATGTGCGATTAGCCTATCTATCACCAACTTCATTGGAACCAGTACAAGACGTGCAAATGCCCCGTTCGTGCGGGACAGATTTTCAAGGACCCTCGTATTTCCATGACGCTCCCACGCAAACACCTCGAACTCGTTGACCGCTGCTGGGATGCCCTGCGTGATCTCCGCGCGGAGGTGGACCTCGCACTGACCAGCAAGGGACCGACCTGCGACATCATCGAGGGTCTCTCCGATATCGATCTGCGCGTCGTGCTGAACACACGCGAAATCGAACACTGGCGCAAGGCCGATACCGTCTTCGCTGACGTCTTTGCAACGTTCTCGCACGACCATCCGGAAGATTGGCGTATCATCGAACATACCCCCGGCCGCGGCATGGCGACGGACGAACTGCACCGCCGGACCGCACGCAGTGAGATTCTCGAATGGGAGACCATACACGAGTCAACGCTCGGGCTCGTGCCCACCGCCACGATATCCTGCGAGGAGGCCCGGTCGCTCTACCTCGAGAAATTCTTCGCCTATCGCGACCCATATGACGCGCGACGCGATCCACCGATCAACGTCGCGCCAAGGCATCTCGCTCGTTTTCGCCGCTTCAGCATCTGCTGGCACTACTACGTGCCGGCACTGCGCTGCGCGGCAATTGCCGGTGGCAACATGGACGTGCGCAGCAAGTGGGATGCCTTGCACTGGCGCGCAGCGGCAGGCAGCACGGTTGCCCACCGCGCGCTGAAAGCGGCCGAGGCGGCATTCGACGGTCCCGACGACGACCTCGCCGAAGCCTGCACCGCCGACATTCACACCGTCGCGCGTGAACTGACCGAATCGGACCAACCGTGGCAGACCATCGAGCAGGAACTTCCCGATCTCGCGTGGAGCCAGGTCGATCGGCTATGCATCGCTATATTCGGGGGGCGTACGGTAACCGGCCGCTGGCACTTCTACATCAACTCCGCCGAGGGCTTCGACCGCGAGGCTGTGCTGCGCATCGATCGAGGCCATATCAACACCTACCTGGTCGGCCCGGTCATCGACGATTCGTCGCAGGCAACCCTGCGCGAATACGCGGACGACGTCGCCGCCTACGACCAGGCGGTCGCATTCTTGATGGACCAGCACCGCTCGACGGATATGTCCAAACCGCGCGAAACGTTTGCGCGCCTCATCGAGCAGTATCAGGTTTCACGCACTGTATTCGAGCGGTGGTACGAGGACATCCGTTAACCAAATGAAACTGCCACATCTCTACGAGGAACTGACCGACCGACTCTGGGAAGCCCTGCATGCGGGATCCGAACCGTCCGCGACGACACTGATCAGCAAGGGCCCTGCCCCCGATATCATCGACGGCCTGTCCGACATGGACTTTCGAGTGGTGCTGGACGCGCGCGGTCCCGAAGACTGGCAACGCACCAACGACGCCTTCTACGGCGTGTTCAAGGACTTTGCGCACGAATACCCGGACGGTTGGCGTATCATCGAACACCCGGCGGGACGCAACGTCGAGCCATGCGAATTGGAGCATCCGGCGGTGTTGGACGAACGCTTCGAATGGGACGTACTGCGCACGGACGACGCGTCGCTCGCTTCACCGCTGACCGCGGTCGACGCCCAGATGCAGGATCTCTATCTGCGCAAGTTCGTCGCATACCGCCATCCCTACAACGTCGCCATTGATCCGCCGGTTAACGTGTCCGCCGCCAACCTGCCACGCTACCGCCTCTACAGCATCTGCTGGCACTACTATGCGCCGGCCCTGCGCTGCGCTGCACTGGCCATGGGCGAAGGGACCGTCCACGGCAAATGGGACGCCGTGCGCTGGCGCGCCGACGCCGGCAGTGAAACGGCCAAGGATGTCGTGCGCGTAGCGGAAGCCGGTTTCGCGACGGAGCTTGACGACCTCGCCGTGCGCTGCGCGCAGGATATCCTGGAAGTGGCACGCGATCTTGTCGATGCCGATGATCCCTGGCCAATAATCGAGAGACGGGCAGTCGAACTGCAACGCACACACGACGAATGGCTTTTTCACCTGATCTCGACCAACCGGCTGAGCATGAGCCGCTTCCGGTTCTATATCGATGCGCCGCAGGGCTACGACCTCGAGGCCGTGGTGCGTATCGATCGCGGTCACGTTCACAACTACCTTGCCGGGCCGCTCGACGACCAGGACTGGGTCAAAGCGCTAATGGAACACGCGGACGATCCTGATGCACTCGAACGGGGTATTGCTTTCTTGCAGGATCAGCACCACGCGACCGAAGTCGCTAATCCGCGCGAGATCTTCAAAGGTTTCTGTGCTAATTATGCACCTGTGTGGGCAGCCATGGAGAACCGGTACAGGCTAACGGCCGCCATGCCCGAAGGCCCGGTCGGCCCCCGATAACTACGGAACGAACGCATGAGTCCAAACGTCGAGCTGAACGTCGCTGGTGAGATCGGAATCCCTCACGGCCGGCTGCTGTTGCCGCAACGGCTGGTGGTAAACGACGATCTCGAGGTTCCGGTCGAGTGGGAAACCTGGGACGGAACATCGGCAGCGGGCAAAGCCGGGCAAATCCTGCTCAACGCCACGGTGGATTCCGATGCCGGGTTACACCTGGGGCTCGAAATCCTGAACGACGGCGAAGCGCCCACGGAATTGCGCGAGGCGGCCTGGCAGCTACTGATCGATCAACCCGACCGCATCGCGGTGCATCCCGACTGCGGAATCGAGACCGTCCGCCCCTGGGATTTCAACCTGACGCACGATACGCTGACCAATCGTGGCCGCGAGGAGCGCTGCCTCGCGCTCACGTTCGGCAACGACACATGGTATGTCGGCTCGGAAGACCCCATGCGCTTTGCCGACGGACATCTGCGCGCGGAACCGGACGCGCCGGGCGAGGCCGTACTGCGCATCAGTTGGCACCGCGTCGAACCCGCCTGGCAGTACAACGGCATGGTCGCCACGCGTCCGCTCAACGGGCTTTGGATCCACGAGGGCCAGACGCGCTTTGCTTCGATCAACATGGCGGACAACCCGGCGAAGCTGGCGCGATCGGTCGACCCGGCTCCGAAGACGCCCGGCAACCTGCCGCTCTGTGTCCTGCCGAAAAAGCGAACCTATGACCGCGGCCCGATCATGGACGCGATCAAGCGGCTGCGCATGGAGCGCGGCGAATACGCCGACCTCTTTGCCGGGGGCTACGATCATCGCAACCAGCGCATCGTCGAGCCACATGTCTCGCGAGCGGAATACGGCGAGTTCCTGCTCCACGAATACATGCGCACCGGCGAGCCGCAGCTCTGGGACTGGGTCACCCGTTTCGCGGAACGATTCGTGCAGGTCAGCGTCAACCGCTCCTCGCATCCCGAACGCGGTGGAGCGGTGCGCGGTCGTTACGGCGACAACAACATCGCCCACCCCATCCGCTCCATGCGTGGCGCGGTCTTCTTCTGGGAAATGGCCGAGCTGACCGGCCGCGAGTCGTATCGCAGGATCTCGCTCGGCATCGCCGACTTCCTGACGCGCAGCTTCCCGTGGACCAACGCGCGCCAGGCCGCCGCCGCGCGGGACCTGGTCTACATGCACAAGGTCTCCGGGGACGCGCGCTACCTCGCGACGGCGCGGTCGATTATCGACGTCCTGCGGGAGGTTGAGCAACCGGGAGGCGGCTGGTTCGAGTACTGGAACGAGAAGGGCGAAGCATATGCGTACGATCCACCGACCCACCACGGCGGGGAATGGACACCGATTTCGACGATCAAGCCGGAGATGCTGACCTACAATGTCAACGGCCTCCTGGATGCCGTGCAATTAGATCCGGACGCGCTGCCCGGTGCACTGGACATGATCCGGCACGCGGCGGAGTGGCTGGTCGAAACGCAGGATGCGTCCGGCGCCTGGCCTTTCCCGCGGAAGGAGAGTCCGACCCGCTTCGGCTACGCACTGATGCTCGATGCCGCGGCCATGCTCAAGGCCGGCAAGACCTTTGGCGAAGAACGTTTCGTCGATGCCGGACGCCGCGCCATCGACTACGGACTCGCGCAAATCGAGGAACGCGGTTATGTACCCGCGATCAGCGGATTACCGGACGCCGACCAGGTCGAATCATCTCTGACCTGCTTTTATGCGCTTGAGGCATTTGCCACAGCGGAAAGCTTATGAAGCCGATCCGTCCTCTCCAAAAATCGTGAAAACGCTGGCCATCGGTCTTCTTCAAGGGCGTTTCCGAAACGCGTTCCGGGAGAAAATACCCGAAGTGCATCGCCTCTCCGACTTCCGCAAGACCATGGGCACGGAAGACTTTGATCACAACCACGGGGTGCTGTTCGGGTTGATCCGTTCCGCCGCTTCGGATGGGGCGCAGATGGTGCTGACGCCGGAAAGCTATTTGGACGGCTGGTCGTTCGATCGCGAAATCCTGGACCGGGTCGCCGTCCCGCCGGACAGCCGCTATGTTAAGGAACTACGCGACCTCGCGTCAGAACTCGGCGTGTGGATCTGCGCCGGTCTGTTCATGCGGGAAGACGACAAGATCTACAACAGCGCGATTCTTATCGACTCGAGTGGATCCATTGCATTGACCTATCGCAAGACTCACGAGACGAACGGTGTCATGGAAGAAATGCCGTACGATCTCGGCAATGAACTCTCTGTAGTGGAGACTCCGTGGGGACGGGTGGGCATCCTCGTCTGCCACGATCGCTGGTATCCCGAGTGTTATCGAACACTGCGACTCAAGGGCGCCGAAATCATCCTCAATCCCGTGGCAGCTCCCACGTTCTGGCCTGGACACACATACTTCGATATCCACCGCTGTACGCTACAATCGCATGCGTACGGCAACGCCCTGTTCCTGGCCTGCTGCAATTCCGCCGATCATGGCGGCCACAGTATCGTCGTTGCCCCGGACGGAACGACGACCACAAGCGCGGGTCAGGGCGAAGAGGTTCTGATCACGCGGCTGGATCCTGCGGCCTATTCCAGCTACGACTTCACCACCACACGAAGGCCCATGATCTATTAGATGCGGGCCGCAAAGGTGGACGTTGGAGAAAACTCGCAAGGTCGCAAGGGCACGCGCGTTGTTCAGAACGGACCGTGCGATAAGAGCAAACGGAAGACCCGCATCGCATTTGCGCTGCCTGGGACCGGTTCTTCTGCTTCCGTATCAACGACCCCGGCGCTCACGATACGCCTTGAGATCCTGACGGCATTGCTCCGCCGCTTCGCATTCTTCTTCGGTCTGCAGGATCCGGTCGTCAAAGGCGATCAGGTACTCCCAGAGTGCGCTGTCGATTTCGCGGAAGGCGGCGGCGTGCGCGGGATCGTCCGCCAGATTCTGCGTTTCGTCAGGATCCGCGTCGTGATCGTATAACTCGACAGCCGGCACGTCGGCGTTCTCCGCCCGGGTCAGCTTGTTGAAGCTGATCCCGGCAAAATTCCGAATCAAGCGATAGCGCTGGGAGCGCGCGGCGTAAAGCCGACAGTAGAGGTTGTACGCGAAAGCCGGTTCGCCGCGCGACCAGGGCTCGCCGCGCAGGAGCGGGGCGAAGCTCTTGCCGTCAATCACCTGCGGGGGCGTCAGCCCGATCCACTCGGCAAGTGTCGGCACGAAGTCAATCTGGCTGGCCAGTTCAGGGTAGACGCCTGGCGTGATCGGGCCATCAGGCCAGCGCATCACAAACGCAACGCGATTGCTGTTCTCGCACATGCCCCACTTGGCGCGCGGCCACCCGGGACCATGGTCGGTCGTCAACACGACCAGCGTATTCCGGGCCATGCCGTTCCGTTCGAGTCCCTCGAGCACGATGCCGACCCCATCGTCAACACGTGCCAGCGAGGCTTCAACGTTGGCCACCTGCTGGCGCAAGCCCTCCGGGTTCGTCTCCGGAAGAGCCAGGTATGACGGCAGTTCGACGCTGTCCGGGTCACCGGCTTCGAGCCCGGCCCACAGCAGCGGCCCCTGCACCTCGAAGATCCCGATCTGGGCAAAGAAGGGCTGGTCACCGTCCGTATTCGAATCGACATAGGCCGCGAAGTCCCGCGCCGTGTCGGTAGCTGGAACCTCTTTCTCGGGCGGGATGGCAGCCGGATAGCTCTCCGCCGGGTCGAGCGTATCACCCCAGGGCCAGGGCTCGTCGTAGAGCGTCTCGCGGTTGCGGGTATCAAAACCGAGATCGTCCATGTTCGCGGCTTCGTGCTGGAACCCGAATAGCGCCGTGCGGTAGCCGGCGTTGCGCAGGACATGCGAAAGATGATGACTGTGATCGAGCATGGAACAGGGCCACTGAATCTTGACCAGTTCCCCCATGCCGTGCCGCTGCACATGCTGTCCGGTCATCAACGAGACGCGCGACGGACTGCTGATCGATGCCGTCGAGTACATGTGATCGAAACGGGCGCCCGCGGCGGAAAGACGGTCGATATTGGGTGTCCGAACGGAGGACGCACCGTAGCATGCGAAGTGCCAGCCCGCCTCGGATACGTTGATTAGAACGATGTTGGGGCGATCCACACGCCAATGTTTACGCTGATGATTCGGAAGATGAAACTCGAAACTGGAAATTCGAACCGTCAAGGTAGACAATTCGTAACTTGTGAGCGATATACGGTCATCCGAGAACGAGGTCACGCACGGCGGGGCGATCGTGGCGCACAACACGACGTTGCCGGACCTCGAAAGCAGGGCGAACGAAGATCCGTTCGTATCGTAAAATGTCGTGAGCCCGGTAACGCTTCAGCCTCACGGTCAAGGACGCGGAAATGCTCCCTCCCGGAGATAGCAGGCGTGACACCTGAGATCGTGAAAGGTACAGTTTCAGAAGTGTCCTGAGAGCAGATTCAGAATGAACCCAAACACCTTAGCCGAAACCTTCAACGCCGATGGGTATGTGGTGGTGCCGGGCTTGTTTTCCGCCGAGGAAATCGCGGAAATCGAGGTCAGCCTGGCGGCACATATCCGCGACGTGGTGCCCCATCAGCCGGCCGGAACGGTGTACTACGAGGACGACCCGCCGGATGTGATCAAGAGCGTCTTCAAACTCGATAAACACTCTGCGACCTTCGCGACACTGGCATACGACCCGCGCGTCATCGCCATCCTCGAGGCGGCGATACCGGGTGAGATGATCTGCACCGACGTGGGTTATTTCGCCAAGGCGGCGCACGACGGCTCCGTCACCCCGCCCCACCAGGACAACGCCTTCCGGAACTATCATCCGCCTTACACGCTCAAGGCGTCGATCGCCCTCGATCCGCACACGGAGGCCAACGGGGCCATGATCTGCCTCAATGGCTCGCATCTGCACGACATCTTTCCGCACCGCCCCTCGGGCGTAATGAGCTTCAGCCAGACCCTAACCGACGAGGTCGACGTGACGCCCTACCCCGAGGTCAGCCTCTGCATGTCGCCGGGCGACGTCGCCATCCACCACGGCAATACAATCCACAAGAGCAGCGCCAATCAATCGGACCAGTCGCGTCGCATGATCAGCATGACCTACAAATCATCGTTGGCCATCCAGGATGAAGCGGCTTTCGGGCGCGTGACCCGGGAACGTGTTGCGATGCACGCAGCGAAGGCGGGGGAGTAACGATGCGAACGATTAAAGAACGCCTCGAAACTCGATCGCCGCTTTTGGGACTCAGTGCCCACTACGGGACACCCGCGATCATCGAAACGATTGGTCCACACTGGGACTGGGTCTGGATTGATATCCAGCATGGACGTATCGACGAGAAGGACGTCGAGCACATGGTGATGGCCTGTGACCTGGCCGATGCAGCGGCCGTCGTGCGGGTTGCCTCGAATGAAGCCGGGGCGATCGGGCGCGCGCTCGATACCGACTGTGCCGGCGTCATCGTTCCGCAGGTCGACACGCCCGAAGAAGCGCGGCAGGCCGTCATCGCCGCCAAGTTTCCCCCGATCGGAGATCGTTCCTACGGCGGAAGACGAGTCATCGATCGCGGCGGCCGGGAATACGTGGAGACCGCCAACGCGGACCGGATGCTAATCGTACAGATCGAATCGCCGCAGGCGGTGGAGAATGCCGATGCAATCGCCGCGCTTGACGGTGTCGATGCGCTCTTCCTCGGACCGGACGATCTCACGATGCGTCGGGGCGGTCCGAGCATGGAGGGCATGGCAGCGGCCGATATTCAGGCCGACATGGACGCCGTCACGAGCGCCTGCCGGCAGCATGGCAAGGTCGCCGTGACCGTCGCATTCAGTGAGGAGAAGGTCGTTGCATGTGCCGAATCGGGGCACGCGATGATCGTCGCGTCAAGCGACGTTGTGTTTCTGCGAAACGCCTCGAGACCTCTCTCGGAATCGCTTCGTAAGGCACTGGGGTAGACCGGAGCACCAGATTCCCTCGCCTAGGCTCCGGGCATGGCGCCCGGCTTTCGCTAAACTTTCTCCGCGACCATCCACGTCATGGCTCGTCGCCGGATCATACGCTTGAAGGGCATGTTGCCGGGCTCGGCTAGGAAGCAGAGAATCTCGCCCGACGTTGATGGTTTCATCATGGCGATGTGCAGGCCGTCTTCCCAGTTGATCGGCCAGTGCGGCGCCCCTACCGCGACGAAGTCGCAATTCGACTGGACCTGCCCATCGCTGATCACAGGCTGCATCGACGAGACAAAGGAGGTGTGCGGCGGCCCGGCGGCGACATCCTCCGCGAGGCCGAAGAGTTGGCGGATGCCGACCTGTATCGTACGGCCCTGCCGCACGGCTTCCTTCAGTTTGCCCAGGTCGCCGGCGACAGCATTCCCCTCTTCATCATGCTCGTACACGGGGCGCCAGCGGTCGCAGACAAACCAGCGATGGATGCCGTAGGGATAGGCCTGACCCTCGTTGATACGGACATCGTTGAGCCTCCACTTCACATGACTGAACCTGCCGGACGTATCGTATCTGAAGATACTGATGTAAGGCTGTTCGATTTCTTCGCCGCGATGCACGTAGCTGTGGTGATGGCTCATCAAGCCCGCAAACGCGTCGCCGTCACCCGTGTAAGTCTGCTGGAAATAAAGGGTCTCCTCGTAGGTGGGCGTGGTGAGATACAGTCGCAGGTCAGCGCCACGACGAACGGCGGCCGCCAGGCCGGAGGGGTCGCCCTGCGAGATACTCAGGTCTTGGTGCTGTTCAAGCTTAAGTTGCCAGTCACTACCCATGAGGGTCCTTCTATCGCATGAAGCTTGCGTCCCGTCCACCCCGTCCAAAAGACCCGGCCGGCAACCCGCCGGTTCCCTATCCCTCGCTGTAGGAGCGACCCCCCGGATAGGGGTACATCTCCATGTAACCGTTGGGACGACGGAGCAGGTACTTCTCCCAGCTATTCTCCGGCGCGGCCGCATGTAACTCGTCGTAGAGCCCGTCACCGCCAAAACTATTGGCAATTACGCCAGGGCAATACGTGAAGATCAGGACACGACGCATCGTATCGGTCAGATTCATGGAGCCGTGATGCAGATCGTGCGAGAAAATCAATACGGAGCCGGCCTTCATCGGAATCGTAACCAGCATGTTGGCGATGGCCGCATGTTCCGGCAGCCCATAGTTCGCCTTATGGCTGCCTGGCAACAGCTGCAACGCGCCACCGTCGGGCGGAATATCGCGCACGGCAATGAACACCTGGAAGAGATTGTGACGTATACGACTGTTGAAGTGGTAGTGATTACAGGTGCTCGACGGTGTGTGGTTACTGTGAAACCCAACACCGCCGTTGGGCCACATGAAGCTGGCCCAGGTTGATTTGAGGCGCGGGCACTCGATCATCTCGTCGACGTACGGCAACACGCACGGATGAGCCACCAGCGAACCCAACGCCTCGGACTCCTCGTTCAGGATATCTTCCAGCATCACATGACCCCCGCTGCCGTCAACCGTACGTTGGGTCTCGGCATCCGCCAGCCGTCGATCATAAATCGCGTCTACAGCCGCCAGCTGCGACGGGGAAATTACGTCCTCCAGTAGCAGGTAGCCCTGCACATCGTACGTGTAGCGTTCGGCATCCGTCATGTCCCGCAAACCCTATCAACAGTCAGGTCGAGAATACGACACAACTTTTCTGGCACCGCAGCCGGAAGGAATGGGTTGATGCCGTCAGGACATGGATGCCTATCTGAACGAGATGGTGTCCATGGGCAGCGAAGCCGACCGCATGCGCTTTGCCTTGAGTACGCCGAGGGCCGACGTCGGCATGCGCAGCTCGCTTCAGGCCAGAGGGAACTAATCCCCTTGCGGCGTTGTCGGGTGAGAACGATTGCGCTGGTGGGACGGCGTTGTTCCCTCGCCTATACGATCCAGGCCGGTTTCATGCCGATCGGCTGCCTTGCCCAGTAACTGATCCAGGACGTCCTGTGCCCCGTGATTGCCGGGATCGATTCTCAGCACAGCGCGGACATGATGGACGGCATCGGTGCTGTTTGCTTGCGCGCGAAACGCGAGGGCGAGGTTGTAATGCGCCTCCCAGAAATCGGGCGCAAGGGAGAGCGCATCGCGATAGGCCTGGACGGCCGCATCGATGTTCCCCTGCATCTGCAACGCGTTCCCCAGGTTAAAATGGGCCTGAGGATAATCGGGCATGGTCGTCAGTACCACGCGGAAGTGCTGAACCGCGGCATCGACCCGCCCCTGCGCCTGCAAAACGTTGCCCAGCTTCATGTGCGTTTCGGGCATGTCGGCATCGATCGCCAGGGCCGCACGGAAGTGCTTTAACGCGGCGACGGTCTCGCCACGTGATTGTAGCCCGCTGCCCAAGTTGTGATGTGCGGCGGCTAAATCCGGGTTGAGCCGCAACGCGGTACGGTAGTGATGAATAGCTGCCGCCGTGTCGCCCTGCGACTCGAATGCCACGCCCAAATTGTAGTGCGCATCGGGAAAGTCAGGCATGGCGGTCAGCGCCTCCCGGTAGTGGAGAACGGCGGCGGCGGACATGCCCTCTGCCTGGAGCACACTACCCAGATTGATGTGCGCCCGCAGATTGTAAGGATCTATCTTGAGCGCGGACCGATACTGGTGTGTCGCCTCCGCGAGACGTCCCTGCGATTGAAGCGCATGGCCCAGGTTGACGTGCGTGGCGACATGCGCGGGGTTCGATTTCAGTGCCTCGCGATAGTGACGAATCGCATCCGCAGAATCCCCCTCGAGACCTGACGCGATACCCAGACCGTAGTGTGCGCCCCAGGCGCCGGCGTTCTTCTCAAGCGTGTCGTTCCACAACGCAGTGTTACTTGTGAACACCTGTGCCCTTTGCCAGGTCAGACCCGAGAACACGGCCAGGACGATCAGTCCTGTAGCGACCCGCAGGCCTGTTCGCCAATGTCCGGCCAGGTGCGCGGCAACACCCACGACGAAAGCTGCGGGAATGATGAGTCCGGCGTATTGAAGATGATCCGCAACGAGCGAGTGCTGGTGAATGTCCATCCGCAGAAGCCCCGCGACGGGCAGCAGGATGGCGCTGAAGCCAGCCAGCGCGACCAACACCGCCCTGCCCCACCCGCGGCGAAAACGCCATGCGATGGCTATCACGGCAACGCCGGCCAACAGCGGAGCCCAAGCCGGTAGCCAGAGGGGATCCACATCCCAGCGCGGGTAGATCGCCGCAAGATGAATCGGCAGAAGGCTCTTATACAGATAAAATCCCAGGCACCAGCCCACCCCCGCCATCCGAGAAAGCAACCCCTCCGGCCTCACGAGCGCTCCGTCCAGATGCTGAAAGACCACCGTCATAACGCCGAGAAGCAGGGATAGCGCAAAGAAGGGCAAAAGGGGCAGCATGTCCGCCCAACCAATCCGCTGGCGGCGCCACCACGCGAGGATCAGCAGGACCGCCGGAAGCATGATCACCGACGTCTTGGCCAGCAACGCCAGCAGAAAAGACGCCAACGCGACGGTGTACCAACAGCGACGCGAGCCAGCCTCCGATGCAGGCGTATCCTCGAAACGCAGATAGGTCAGCAATGACACGGCGAACAACAATTGCGACAGGGTGTTTTTACTCTCCGAGATCCATGCCACCGACGACGCAGCCACGGGATGGACAGCGAATACGGAGGCGGCCAGGTACGCACCCGGCACGCCCAGACGTCGCAGCGCTCGCCACAGCGTCAGCGCCGTGAACGCGTGCAGCAACAGGTTCACAACGCGATAGCCCATCGGGTTCTCGCCCCAGAGGCGCCACTCCAACCAGAACAGCGTGCTGCTCAGTGGCCAGTAATCCGGCAACGTCGTGGAAAACCAGATCGCCCTGAGTCCGTCATCGGATTGGATCGCGCGCGCCTGTGTGTTATCCCCGCCTGGGTCCCCGAAATAAAGACTGTCATCCCAAACAAAGTCCCCGGCCATCGATGGCAGGTACACCACCAACGTCAGGGCGATTAGCGCAAATGCGCCGATTGCCTGCCACCGCCGCCGCGACCAGCCGAAGGTTGTTGGTTCCATTGACGGATTCATGGCCGCGGCACTCTAAGCCAGCGTGAAGGGGTTCGTCCTGATCCACTCGATCGTCTCGCGCAAGATCGTCGGGATGTCGCGCAGCGAAACGCCCAGACTTTGTTTTCGTGTGTGATCGAATCCTGTCGCCGCGACTTTCTCGCCCTCGTGCGGCTTCGGCAGCGGCATGTCCGGCATAATTTCCTTGAGCACAGCAAAGATATCCGCCCAGTGCCAGCTATCGTAGACCCCGAAGTACCGACCACAGGCATCCGGATTCTCATAGGCCGCAAGAAACATGGCCGCGAGATCCCGCAGGTCGATCACCGAGACCGAGTTATTCGGAATTTTCTCCATCCAGGGTTCGCCGCGCGCAAGTGCCTGCAGTCCGCCGTTGATATGATGCGGCATCACGACGGGGCCCAGCATCATCGTGGGCAGAAAAACCGACATGCGAATGTGATGCTCACCGGCAAAGCGGAACGCGGCTTTCTCCATGACGGTCTTCGTCGCCGAGGTGTACTTTTTGGCGCGGCATTGCTCTGCTTCGTCCGACCAGTGATCCACCTCATTCTTCACGGACGGACAGGGAACCGGATTCGTGCTGCTGGTGCTGCTGCAGATCACGATTTTTTTTACGCCACTCCTGTGAGCCGATCGCAGGATATTCAGGCATCCGTTCACCGTAGGCATGATGATCTCGGCGTAGCCCTGCTCATCGTCCATTTCGCGCGCCGGCTTACCCGACAAACCCTTATAGGTTGGAACAAGGCTGGCAATGAAAACGCCATCCGCTCCCTCGGTCGCTGCATCGAACGCCCCTTCGGCATTCATATCCGCGGAGAAGATCTTTAAGCGTTCGTCGGCACCGGGCAGGGCCTCGAGGTAGCCGATCTTATCCGGGCCTGTGTTCGCACGGACCGTGCCCCGAACCTGATGGCCACGTTCAAGGCAGGCGCGGGTGAGACCGGAGCCCACCAATCCGCTGGCGCCGGCAATACAGATGGTTCGCGAGACAGAATCTTTTGCGGCGCTCGTCATGTTCGTTTCTCCTGCTTGGTGCATTCGGATCACGGACACACCCGGAAAGCACGCTACGAAGCGAGCATCTGCTCGAGTCGCTGCCCCACGTCTTCGATCAGCAACTCCAGGCAACCGGGCGCCAGCGGCGAGGGTTCTTCCTGGTAGAGCCCTAATCCGTACCGGTCACGCGGCAGGAGGTAGGCGACCTGCAGATTCGACGAATGCGGCGAAACCATGACCACGGTATCAGGAAAGCGCGCCTGCAGCTCTGTCTGCAGGACCGAGTAGGGTTCGCCGGGTACCGACACGAAGACGGCGTCGCCGAGGCGCAGGATTCGATACCGGCAGGTGTACGTGTCGCCGCTGCCAAAATCCTCCAGGAGCCCGAGCCAACGTCGCGCGCGCTCGGCCAACGCGCGCGCGTCTCTCGCTGCGATGTCGTCACCGGCCCGGCGCGCCGACTCTGATTGCTCTTCATATGTCTCGACCTGCTCCTTCAGCGCCGCGGGCGCGGGAAGATCACGGACCACCAGATCCACATCAAACATTGAAGTCGCGAAACATTCCACGGCGGACCGACGCTCCGGCGCAAAGGGCTCGTAAGCCCAATCGGCCAGTGTCGCGCCCGACACAACCGGCCCCTGGTACACGAAGTCATGCTGCGCGGGTCCTAGTGATTCGAGTGCCGATAGCGCGGCGTAGGCGACCTGCCGCCCGTTGCTGTCGGCGACCGCGGCATCGCCCACGTAGCCGTGCCGCGGCGCCAGGTCGGCGCTCGGGGCCTGGAAGTACGTGCACGGCGCACCGGTCACTTGCTCAACCGTCTCACGCAGCGCGCCCACGAAATCCGGGCTGAGCAGCGTGTTCTTCCACGCCAGCGTAGTCGGGTGGCAGCCGTAGTGCACGATGCTGTGCCTGATGCCGCCGGTCGCGCTTGTCACGCGCGCAACCGTTACGTCGCGTTGGGATTCGTCGTCCGGGTTAAAGCCGCAGACGTAGCCGTCGTACTGCTCGTCCAGCGTGTCCCGGTTGCGCGCCATGTCACAGGCTGCGCGGGAATAGCTGATGGTGGCCGGTTCGAGTGCGGCTATGCCCTCGGCCGTTGCTTCACGAATGCCTTGCTCAATCGTGTCCCAGTACGCAGGGATCAAGTCACCGCCAGGAAACGAGATGCGGTTAGCAAATATCGCTCCTGAGGAATGCGTGTGCGAGTAGGTGACAGAGACCTGCGAATCGTCCACGTCCGCCGCCTTGGCGGCGGCATGGATCATCCGGTCGTGATGCGGATCGGCCAGGCCCACGCAATCCAACTGTATACGCACGGCGCGTTGTGACGCGTCGACGGACTCAAAGATAAGGGCCTCTGCCAGCAAGGGACAATGAACCCCGGTCGCGCGGTCTTCGCGCGCAGCGCCCCATATACGGGCATAGATACCGACAGGTGGTGTGATATCGCGTCGCCCGGCTCCGAAACGGACGCATGACGTGGGGGTCTGGACACGCGTGGTCTTCATCAGCGGTCATCCTGCCACCGGCCCGCCGGTCACGTCAACTCCGCTCGGGAAACGTCATTCTCGATCCGGGCCACGCTCCTTGCATGTAACAATCATTGACGATTTCCAGTCCGTCCTTTTTAATGCCAACCCCCAGACTAAATCGATGACCACGCTCCACTCAGACTATCCCGATAACGCAGAAATCGACGCGTGGTGCGACGATTTGTACGAGCGCGCGAACGGGCTGTCGTACCGAGCCGAGCCTGTCGAGCCCGTCCAGCCACAACAACCCGTACCGCGCCATACCGTTGGCACGACCTACGTCCGCTTCGAGATCGACGGCCAGCCGCCCTTCTATGGCTACTGGCAGCCCGTGCACGGCGGCGGCCCGGCGCCGCTCCTGCTGCACGTACCCGGTTACGGCGCCGAGATGAGTGCGCACCCGGAACTGGTCCAGGCCGGCTACAATGTCCTGCACATGAACCCGCTGGGCTATTGCACCCCTGACGGACACGACGAATCGCGACGGGTCGACGGCAACTGGCCGGTCCTGCCGGACACAATGGCCAGCGGTGGCGAACGCGGTTATGTCGATTGGCTGTCGCACGTACTGGTCGGCCTGCGCTGGGCGCTCGAGCAGGATTGCGTGGCCGCGACGCGCATTGGGTGTTTCGGCACCAGCCAGGGCGGCGGCGGCGCACTGCTTCTCGGGAGCCTGCTGTGCGGACACGGCGTCAAGGCCGTCGCGGCCGACCTGCCTTTCCTGACGAACTTCCCGCTGATGTCGGGTCACGATAATGTCGGCGCATACGGGATGGTACTTAATGACAAGCCGATACCCCCCGGCGGCTGGCGCGGGCTGGGGCTGATCGATACGCTTTCCCACGCGCATCGTCTCGAACTGCCGGTCATGCTGACCGCCGGCACGGCGGACGTGACGACGCCCCCGAAAAGTATTCATTCGCTCTTCGAGCAACTTCCCGGCACGCGCAGCTACACCGAGCTGGCCGGGCAGGCGCACACATACACGCCGCAGTTCCTGACACTTGCAACAAACTGGTTCCGGCTATACTTATAGATCATGAAAGATCACCTGCCCCCCATTCCCCTCGACGATACCGCGCTGAAGATCACCGCCATCGAGACCGCACGGCCGGCGGATGTCTTTCCGTGCGTGCTCTTCTGCCGGATTCACACCGACCAGGGCATCGTTGGCTGCGGCGAAAGTTACTACATGCCGGAGGCCATCGAGGCGGTAATACACGAGTGGGCACCCAAGCGCCTCATCGGCGGCGACGCGCTGGCCATCGAATCCCACTGGCGCTTTCTCTATGAACGCGCGGCCAACATCGGCGTGCGCGGCGCCGAACTGCGCGCGCTCTCGGCGATCGACCTCGCGCTATGGGACATCATGGGCCAGGTCTGCAACCAGCCAATCTACCGCCTGCTGGGCGGTCCCGTGCGCGAGAAGGTCCGGGTCTACAACAGCTGCGGCAACCCCAGCTATGGACTGGGCAAGCAGTCAGCGGCCGGGTGGCCGGGCATGGGCACGATCGGCGAGAAGGGACCGCTTGGAGACTCGTGGATGCTGTTCAACGAACCGGTCGCGCTCGCGCGCGAAATGGTCGAGCTCGGTTACAGCGGCCTGAAGACATGGCCGTTCGATTTCCCGGCGAAGGAACAGGGTCCCTCACGCATTACCGCGACACAGATCCGCAAGGGCGTTGAACCGCTCGAGAAAATTCGCGAAGCAGTCGGCTATGACCTCGACATCATGATCGACGCGCACGCTCACTACCAGATGCCCGCCGCCCTGCGCATCGCGGACAGCCTGCGCGAGGTGCAGCCGCTCTGGCTGGAAGACATCATCAAGATGGACAACATCGGCACGGTGGCCGATTTCCGTCGCCAGAGCCGGATGCCGATCAGCGTCAGCGAGATGTTGCTGACCCGCCCCGACTTTGCCGAGGTGCTCGAGAAGCGGGCGGCCGACTACATCATGATCGATCCCACCTGGGTCGGCGGCATCTCGGAGACGAAGCGCATCGCGGACATGGCGCAGGCCTACAATATCCCGGTCACGATGCACGACTGCACCGGGCCGCTGACCCTGATGGCCGGCCTGGCCGCCCATGCGCCCACTTTGCGCCTGGGCATCGCCATCGTGCCGGTCTATTCCCGCACCCCGGCGGTATTGGCGGCGACCGCCAATACCTTGGGCCAATTGATGCCTGGGCGGGTCATCCTGGGCCTGGGCGCTTCCTCGCAAACCATCATGGATCAATGGCACGGCGTGCCGCTGCACAAGCCCGTGACCCGGGTCCGGGAAACCGCCATCATGGTCCGTTCCATGCTGGCCGGCGAGAAATCCGATTTTGATCTTTCCACCTTGCATTCCCACGGCTATCGCCAGCCGCCCCTGGAACAGACCGTTCCGCTGTATCTGGCCGCCCTGCGCCCCAAAATGATCGAGATGGCGGCGGAGATCGGCGATGGCGTGATCTTTAACTTGTGGCCCATGAAGGCCTTGCCGAAAATGATCGAGCATATGGCCATCGGCGCCAAGCGGGCCGGCAAGGATCCGGCGGAGGTTGAAGTGGTCAACCGCCATATGGTGTTGGTCACGGACGACAAGGAAGCGGCGGTGGATGCCTTCCGGGCCCGCATGGCGCCCTACTACGCCACCCCGGTCTACAATAATTTTCTGGCCTGGGCCGGTTATGAAGATGTGGCCGCGACCATCACCGAAGGCTGGGCCGCCCGCGACCGGGAGAAGACCACAGGTGCCATTTCGTTTGAATTGGCGAACGAAATTGCCGTCATCGGCACGGCGGAAGAATGCCGGGAGCGTATTCGTTGGGCCGGCGCGACCGGAATTCATACCCATATCATCGCACCATTGAGCGCCGACCCTGCGGAAATCCACCGTACGTTCGAGGCCTTCACGCCTGAAAACTTTCCCCGCTAGCGAGCCTTAATTGAATGTCTGAAAGCGCCCGTTTGTCCGTCGATATCGGCGGCACCTTTACCGATGTTGCCCTTGATTTAGGCGGCCGGTTGTTCACCCGCAAGGTGCTGACCACGCCCCAGGCTCCCGAACAGGGTGTCATGGACGCGGTCCGCGCCGTCTTGCCCGAAGCCGGCATCGCGGCGGAGAATCTGGATTTCATCGTCCATGGCACCACCCTGGCCACCAACACAATCATCGAACGCAAGGGGGCCAAGACCGCCCTGATCGTCACGGAAGGCTTCCGGGATTCGGTCGAGATGGGCTACGAGCACCGCTTTGACCAATACGACATCAATATCGACAAACCGCGCCCCCTGGTGCCCCGCTACCTGCGCCTGCCGGTCACCGAACGCTGCAACGCCCAGGGTCAGGTGTTGGTGGCCCTGGACGAGGGCACCGTGCGCGATTTGATCCCGGTGCTGCGGAAAAATGCGGTGGAGAGCGTGGCCATCGTGTTGCTGCATGCCTACGTCAACCTGGCGCATGAGCGCCGGGTGGCGGATATCCTGCGCAGCGAACTGCCCGATCTGTGGATCACCCTGTCCAGCGAGGTTTGTCCGGAGATCCGGGAATACGAACGCATGTCCACGGCCTCGGCCAATGCCTATGTGCAGCCCCTGATGGCGTCCTACCTGGCGGGCCTGGACGATCGCCTGCGGGCCGAGGGCGCGCAATGCCCGCTATTCATGATGACCTCGGGTGGTGGGCTGACCACGGTGGAGACGGCCCGGGCCAATCCCATTCGATTAGTTGAATCCGGGCCCGCGGGCGGCGCCATTCTGGCCGGGCGGATCGCCCTTGAATGCGGCCTGGACAAGGTTTTGTCCTATGACATGGGCGGCACCACGGCGAAAATTTGCCTTATTGATGATGGCCGGCCGCAAACATCCCGCACCTTCGAAGTCGACCGCCAATATCGCTTCACCAAGGGCAGCGGCCTGCCCCTGCGCATTCCCGTGATCGAAATGGTGGAAATCGGGGCGGGCGGCGGCTCCATCGCCCAAATCGACAATTTGGGCCGCATTCAGGTGGGCCCGCAAAGCGCTGGT
>CAJWTS010000018.1 GCA_913047795.1 uncultured Verrucomicrobiota bacterium
CCGGCTGCGTCGGCGTGTCGAGTTTCTCGACATCGGCCTCACGTTCGGACACAGGCTGCTCCATCTCGGTGTGCTTGCGTTCGGCCAGAGCGGTATCGGTCTCTATCTCGGCCGGGTCCTCCTGATCGCGCGTGACCTCGAGATCGGGCGTAACTTCGTCCGGGGTCTCCGTGATCTCAGCCATGCGTTCTGCCTCGATCTCGCGCGCCGATTCCTCTTCTTCGACAACCTCTTCTTTGGCGGGTTGCGACTCGGTCGGCACGGCATCGGTGTCGTCGGGCTGCACGGCCGGCTGTTCGGATGCGATCTGTTCTTCAACAACGTCGACGCCGCTGATCAGGCGAATCGTGGTGACGGCTTCGGTCGCGTCGTCGGGCTCGTGACGCGGCAGCGCGAAGAAGAGGACGAGCACGTGCAGCAACAACGACGCACAGACGAATGCCAGGCGCCGGTCGGAGCGCACGTAGCTGAGCAGGAAGACAAGGACCAGTATCAGCACCAGCAAGAGCAGGCGCAGCCAGGGCTGCGATAGCCAGGGCATCGGCGTGGCGGCCACATATCCCGGCGTATCGACACGGAAGGGAAGGCGCACCTCGACCAGGCCCGGGCCGGAGACCCGGATCTCGCCGATCCAGCGCCGGGGTTCGGGATCCGTCGTAATGTTGAGCAGGAGACCCACCGACTGCGGCGTTGGTCCGGCCACGAGCTGATTCGGCGTAAGCTGGAGCAGGTTGAAGTCGGTCTCGATCGCTACCGGCACCTGCCCCGTCGGGACCAGGCTGACGGTCAGGTCCCCCCGGATGAGGAGTCGCCCGTCCGTATGACGGGTCGTCAGGTCCCCCAATGTTGCGCGTAGAGATGGCCGCGCGATTGTGCCCGTGATGGGGATCTCCCATTCCCGATCTTCGGCGGACACGCGCAACGCGCTGTGTATGGCCTGGCCTGCCGCTTCGACACCGGCCGTGACGACGAGGGTGACGACCGACGGGCGGTTGGCGTGCAGGTCGCCTTCGGCGTCGATGGTGTATCCTCGATCCGGTCCGGCGTGCGACAGGCGCCATTGCGGCGGGTCGTCCGCGATGCTGTTGACCACGATCGCCACCGCGCCGGTGTAGACGCCGCCCGGAACGAGATGAGTTATCACGATGGCGTTGGGATTCGGCCAGAATGAGGGCAGCGAAGCCGGGCCATCGCCACGGTCGCGCATGGACTCGACCGCAACCTGCCGTGCACCGGGATCGCTCGGCCCCGCGATGCGTGCAATCTGAGACACATGCCTGCGCGCCGCGGCCCGGGTCCCGCGTCGTATGTACCGCAGCGTCACGCCGCGCCTGAACGGCACGCCCTGGATGGATCCACTCGCTTCGAGCGCAACGTGATACTCGCCCGGCTCGTCAGCCGCGGCCTGCCCGTAGAAGAGTCCCGGCAACTGGTCCGCCAGCACGGAGCCCGGGATCGTCGCGCCGGATGGCGTGGTCACGCGCGCCACAAGCTTGAGGTCGGCGCAGCGTTCAGGCTGCGTCAGGATGGCGTGCCATTGCAGCGGCGAACCCACGGCGGCCAGCGGATTGGGCTGCAACGCCTGGAGATCCAGCCCTGTTGTTGCGGTGACCTCGTACGCAACCTGCGCCGCCCCGCTCAGTTCGACATCATGGCGACCGGTCCCCAGGGCGTGGAGCGCAACCGCGACGACACCACCGGTCGACGTGGTGGAATAGATGCGGTCGCCGAGACGGGCGCGTGCTTCACCGCGAGCGGCCAGCAGCTTGACCTGCGGATTGCGCATCGTGGGGTCGACGAAGAGCGGGATCACGGCGTCCGGTGCGACCGTGCGCATGCCCTTGATCAGTGTCACCGGGCGGTCGATCAATTCGAAGACGCGACCGAAAAATGTCCTCAAATCGGCACCGGCCGCGGCCGCGAAATAGCGACCGTCGGTTTCGGCTGCCATCCGGACCAGGCGCGCCGTATCGGCGTCCTTCGAGAGACCGACGGAATAGATCGTGGCGCCGATCTCGGCCAGGCGGAGATGTGAGAAGGCGTAGTCGCGGTCCGATTTTCCGTCCGAGAGAAAGAGCACGGCTTTCCGTCCTCGCAACGGCGCCAGCGCATCCGCGGCGGCGCGCAGCGGATGATCGAAATTGGTGGAACCGAATGGGCGCAACTTCTTCAATAAGGCGGGCAGATTCGTCACCGCGCCCGGCGGGGTGGGGGGCAACAGGACGCGCGATTTGCCGCTAAACGCGATCAGCGACACCGTGTTGAATCGGCCGCTGTTGCGCGCCAGGTTGAAAAACTGTTCAACCGCCTGCGAGCGAAGATCGTCGGGGTCGTTCTGACGCATGCTGCTTGAGGTATCGATCGCGAGCACGACGTCGAAGGTGACGTTTTCGTTGAGACGTCGTGGACGCAGCTTAAGTGCCGGCGCTGCGTCCGGCGCCTGTTGCACTTCGAGGCGGTACGTGCCCCCGGCTCCGACGGGCAAGCGCGCGACGAGCCAGGTATTGGAGCCCTGTCCGCGGACAACCGCGGTGACCCTGACCGGTGCGCCGTTGTCCGGCGGATGAGCCGCGATCGTCCATTCGGAATTCGGCGGCAGGGCCCCACTCAGCGGTTCGACAATCCAATCCCCATCCTGGGCCGCGACCGGAAGGGTGAGTCCGATTGCAGCGACGATGCTCAGCACGCTCGCAGCAGAGCAGGCGTGCAATTTGCGGGCTAGTATCAACGGACCAGTACTCCATTGTGGCGGCATCGGCCGCTGCCCGGTGGCGCTGCGGCCCGCCGCGATTACTCGCGTTCCTCGACGATGTGTTGCGTCAGGCTGAGATCGCCGAGCCCATGCTTCTTACAGAGGTTGATCACGGTCATGATGCGGCCGTGGTTCGCGTTTGAGTCGCCACGAATTTCGACGAAGCCGGTCTCACGGGCAGAACGGTACTCCGTCAGCCGTTTCTCGAGTTCGGGCAAAGAGAAGATGCGGTTGTCGATGACGATGATGCCGGCCGTGCGGATGTTGATCACCAGGCGTTCGGCTTCCCGGGTAATGACCGTGCCCTCGCTGCCCTCGGGCAGCTTGATTTCGATGTCACGCTCCTCGGAGTAAAACGTGGTCGCGACCAGGAAAAACACGATCAGGATGAAGATGATGTCGATCAGGGGTGTCTGGGGTACTTCGAAAGACTCCTCGGATTCCCAGCGACTGCGGCTGCGGCTCGACACGGCGTCAGCCCTCGTCGCCCGGGGGCATGATCAACGCCTGCTTGGCAAGAATCTCACAATGCCGAACCAGGGTTTCGATCCGGCCGGTGAGGTAGTGATATGTCAGGAGCATCGGGATGGCAACGATGAGGCCGAAGCAGGTCGTCAGCAAAGCCTTGGAGATGCCGCCCGCGAGCGCGCCCGGATCGCCGAGTGCGCCCTGTTGCGCGACGACGTCGAAGGCCTGGATGATGCCGATGACGGTGCCCAGCAGGCCGAGCAGCGGTGTCGTGTTGGCGATAATGCCGATCGGACGGGCCGCGCGCTTGAGTTTCCAGATTATTTCGTCAACCAGTTCCTCGATAGCACCCGCGATCTGGTCGTTGGTTCCGTTGCGCCATCGGAATCCGGCGGTGACAATCTGGTCGATGCTGCTGGAGCCGTCGGCCAGTCCCTTCGCTTCGTCGTCGGATATGCCCTGCTCAAGACGGCGCTGGGTCCCGAGCGGCAGAATCACGTTGCGGCGCGAAATGTAAGCGGCCTCGAAGATGAAACCCAGGCCCACGGTCGAGAGCGCGAGAATGACGTACATGACGACCCCGCCACGCTGTAGCGCGCCCCAGGCATTGGAGCCCGCAATGCCCGCCGTATCGGCGTCCTCGCCGGCGAGCGCGACGTAACAGACCGAACACATGGCGAGTACGACGACGTAGAGCAGCCAGGACTGCCCGCCGCGCGGGGGGTGTTGACGTTCAGTCGGGATCATCCGCCTTCCTTTCCGTCTGCGAGTGCCGCAGCCTTGCGGGTCCACTCTGAGCTGGCGTAGTTGTTGCGTAGCTTGTCGAGATAGATTCCGGCTCGCCTGGACTCTGCGCCGTCGGCCTGTATGAAGGCGTCGACGGCGTGGTACAACGCCTTGGGCGACAGGTCGCCGTAATCGTAGAGCAGCTCAACGCGTAGGAACTGTTTGGCGGCGGTTGAATAATCCCGCTCGCTATAATAGGTCGCCGCGATATTGAACTGGGCCTTGGCCGCCTCGATCGAGTCGGTATGCTTGATCGTCTCCTTGAAATGTCCGCGCGCGTCTTCGTAGAGTCCGAGACCCTTATTGGCCAGACCAAGCCGGAAGAAGACGAGGTAGAGCCGGTTCGTATTCTGGGTATCCTTCGTCATCGCCTCGCTGACGTGTAGCACATCCTGCCAGCGCTCGAGCCGGACCAGGGTGTCGGCGTAGCGCTGCAACAGCGGTTCGCCCGCATCATCGTCAAGGCGCTTGACTTGGGCTTCGAGGACCTGGTGTGCCTTCGTATTGTCGCCCGATTTCATGTAGGACTCCGCGAGACGCAACGCGGCGTCCTCGGCGAGCGGTCCTTTTGGGAATTGCTCCACCAGGGCGCTGAAGTGCCGCACGCTGTCGTCCTTGCGCCCTTCGTGCTGCGCGCACCAACCGAGCATGTAGTGGGCGCGTTCGCCGCGCGCACCCTTGTCGTTCACGAGGCGCTCGAAAAACGGCCGCGCCTTGTCATAGGCTTTCTTGCGGTACGCGATCTCGCCGCGCTGCAGCAAGGCGTCGGCCGCGATCACCGACGCCGTGGGGTTATCACCCAGCTGCGCGAACTCGGCATCGGCCTCGGCGAGTTTGTCCTGCTTCAGGTAGGACCAGCCCAGGCCGTAGCGGATCACGGCCGCTGCCTCGGCATCGGGATCTTTCCCGAGCGCGCTGCGGTAGGCGTTCGCTGCGCTGGAGAAATCACCGGCGTCGAAGTGCAGTTCCGCGAGACGGGTCTGGACCAGGTCCGCCTGGCCGCCCTGCGGAAAGCGTGCGGCGTAGCCCTTCAGGTGGGTCAGCGCCTTCGCCGCGGGGTAGATGAGGCTCAGGCGATAGAATGCTTTCTCGCTGTTGACGTCGGTTCCGCTGCGTGCGACCAGCGATTCGTAGGCGGTGATCGCCTTCGCCGGTTGCTTGGCCTGCTCCTGTGAGCGCCCGGCCATGTAGAGTGCTTCCGCGGCAAACGGGCTTTTGATTCCGGCGAGTTTTTCGAAATAGGTCGCGGCTTCCTGCGAACGGCCACTGTCGTAGGCGACCCATCCGATCCGGTACAGCGTCTTCGCATCTGATTTTCCGCCGGCGATGGTGGCGCGTAGATGCGTGTCACTTTCGTCGAGGCGCCCGAGACGATAGAGGTATTCGCCGAGCGCAAACTGCACGTGTTGGCGCAGCGCGTCGGGCGGGCCGGCCACCAGGCATTGCTTCAGTGCCTTCACGGCACCCTCCAGGTCGCCTTGTTCCGCCAGTTGGATACCGAGCGAATGGCGGGCGCTATGTGCGTACTTGTTTTTTGGAAGATCCTTGAGCAGAACCTGGAACCAGCGAACGGCATCCTTCGTTTTGCCGGACGCGGCAAGCGCCTCGGCATAGGTGTACAGCAACGTGGCGCGTCGCTCAGCCGCAAGGTCCGTCTTCGCCAGCAGGGGCGTAAGGGTCGCGATGACGCCGGCGTGTTTGCCCAGTTCGAAGAGTGCCATACCCAGCCAGAACCGGCCGTCGCCGGCCTCGGGTCCGGTCGATTTGGTCGCCAGCAGTCGCCCGAACACGTTCGTTGCTTCGGCGTACGACTTGGATTCGTAGTAAGCAATGCCGGCGTTGTAGAGCGCCGACGCGAGTAGCGCGGAGTTGGGATGAGCCTTCGCGAATTGGATAAAGGTTCGGGCGGACGCCTTGCGGTCGCCACTACGATAACGGGTCCAGGCCAGGCGCATCAAGGCGTCTTCGGCGGTCTTCGCGTCGGCTGTGAGCGGTCTGAGCAGCGCGTCGGCTTTGTCGAACTGATCCGTCGCGGCGTAGGCGTCGCTCAGGAGCATGATGGCCCGGGCATGGTCCTTATAGTCGACATGCTGTTGCGTCAGTTCAGTCAGCGGCGCGATCGCATCGCGCGGCGCCTTGCGCTGCACATGCGTCCAGCCCAGCGAGAAGAGCGCACTCGGTCGATGCTGCGACTTGGGAAAGGTGTCGAGGAAGGACTGGAAGTGCTGCACGGCATCATCGTGCCGCTTCAATTGCAGCAGGCTTTCGCCGGCGCCGACATAGGCTTCCTCGCGAATATCGGTCCGCTTCGAGTTCATTGCGTTGCGGAAGGCCGTGAGCGCGGGCGTGTATTCCGTGAGTACAAAGCGGCAGCGACCGAGATTGTACCAGGCCAGCGTGGATTCCGGCGCGTCGGCATGCTGCTTCAGGGCCGCGTCGTAGGCGGTTGCGGCATCCTTCTCGCGCAAGAGCCGAAAGTAGCATTCCGCGACACGGAAGCGCGCCGTCGCGATGCGTTTCCCCGCAGCGTAGTCGTTGACGTAGGTGCCGTATTCCTCGAGCGCGGACTCGTAATCCTTATGGATAAAGAGACCCTCGGCGAAATTGAACTGGTCACCACCCGGCTCGCCGCTAACCGCGGCAGGCAACAAAACGGCAGAAAGCAGCAGAGCCCATAATATGGGATATTTGCGGGTAAACATCAGTTTTCGGCACTCCCTGAATAGGAACTGTACGGCCTGACGTGGTCCCTGTCAATTGGTCACGGCGGTGGAAGATCAGGCCGCGCGGGGCGGCTTCGCTACGCGATCCCAGGCAAGGGCCACGACAAAACATACGATGTTGCCCAAAACGGGCCAGAGCAGGAATACGATTCCGGAGCGAATCATGAAGAAGAGGTAGATGTACGAGGCGACAAAGCCAATCACGGCGGACCTGGCGCGGACCCGGACCGGCAAAAGCGCCAGCGCCAACAGGCCCAGCATCCCGTTTGTGGCGAAGCCCATCAACTTACCCCAGAAAATCTGCACGTACTCGATGTTACGGAACATGATGGCCATGAAGATGGCGAGCAGACCCCAGAACAGCGTCAGTTTGCGCGCGTCCGCCAGTTGCTGAGCGTCGGTGCGCGAGCGGCGCCCGAAACGCCGGATGAAATCTTCGGTACAGACCGTCGTGGCCGAGTTCATCGCGCTGTCGATGCTCGACATCGCCGCCGCAAAGATGGCCGCGATCGTGAGGCCGGCCACGCCGACCGGGAGTTCGCGCACGATGAAATAGGGATAGATCGGGTCGGCCTTCCCCGGCAGGGCCGCGTCGGGGTGGGTCGCATAGAAAGCAAACAGCGCGGTTCCCAGGAAGTAGAATATGAATCCCAACGGGATGTACGCGATGATGCCAATCCATACACTGCGGTTCGCGGCCGCGGTGGTCGGTGTTGTCAGGTAGCGCTGCGCCACGTCTTGCTGGGTGGCGTAGATGCGAATCGTTTGAAAGACGGTCTCGAGTATCAGCCAGAGCGTTGTGATGCGACGTACGTCGACATCGGGCACGATGATCCGGAACTTGTTGTGCGATATCCCCATCGTGAGGAAGTTTTCAACGCCGACTGATCCCATGATGAACACGAGCGATATCCCGGCCGCGACGATGAAGATCACGACCTGGATCGCGTCGGTCCAGATCACCGCCTCGATGCCGCCGATCATGGTGTAGAGCGTGATGACAAGACCCATCACGACGATACACCCCATTAGCGGCAGGCCGGTCACGGTGCTCAGCGCCAGTGCGGGCAGGTAGAGCACGAGGCCCATGCGTCCAATTGCGAAGAGGATGAAGCTGGCTGCCGCGATCGTACGAATGGGCGATCCGATCCGCTGCTCGAAGAAAGCGTAGATGCTGACGAAGCCGGCATCGCGATAGCGCGGCACGATGTAACTCGTAATGACAACGGCGGTAATGACGAGAAAGGGCAGTTGCACCATGTACGTCCAGTCGTGTTTGCCGTAGGCCATGCCCGGCAGCCCCATCATGGTCAGGGCCGAAAGATAGGTGCCCAGGATCGATATGCCGACCACGACATAGTGCATGCGCCCGTCGGCGACAAAGAAGCTGCGTGTCGAATCGATCCGTCTCCCGCATCGAATTCCGACGGCGGCGATCGCGGCCAGATAAAGACCGATGACGGCCAGGTTGATCGCGCCCAACCCGTGGTGCGGTCTCGGTGCGGACGCGGGAGCGGGCGCCAGTGTTCCTGCGCGTTCGATCGCGTCCGAGTTTCCGCCCTCAACGGGATGCGCGAACATGCGGCCGATGTCGGCCGGACTGAACCCAAGGCAGAACAGGATGGCCGCGATGACGGCCACCGAAGCGAGTAATCCAATTGTCGCTTTCCTAAACATGGTTCCGTCCGTGGCCGCTCAATCGGATCACGCCGGAGTCAACGTGATGCGTGCTCGACGATCCGTTGTCAGGCGACTTCCCCGGAATCGGCGAGTTCCTCGGGCGCGCCGTACTCGATTGTTTTCTGAACGGGCGCCGCATCCGCGAAGCGGACCCGCACATCGTCGGCCCCGAAGCCGCGGGCCAGGGTCTTGATCGTTTGCGCGGCCGACTCCTGTACCTCGGATCGCATCGTTCGCACGAGATCACGCGCCTGGACGGCGGCCTGGTTCTTGGCTTCTTCGATCAACTGGTTCTTCTCGGATGGACCGAAGCCCTTGCCGAAGACGCTGTTGACCAGGTCGGGCAGCAGCCAGGGCAGCAGTTTCGCTTCCTGCTCATCGTAGATGCTGATCCCGCGGATGCGGATATCGTAGTAACAGGGCGGCATTTGGATCGCCGTACCATCGGCGTTGTCTGCGCCGGCGATCTGAAAATCGGGGCTGCGCAGGTCGTATTTGAAATCTGTGTCGAACGAAAGGATCAGGGCCATCTTCTTCGTCGAGAGCAGCCAGTTCATGTACTTCTTGCCCCACTGGCCCAGGGAATGGTTTTCGGCCGTAACAATTTCCTTGGTGTGGATGCGAAAGGCGGTTAACTCCCCGACCGACCGCAGGTTCTCGATCGAGGAGAAAACGGTCGTCGTCGCTCCCGCCGCCGAGCCACGGCCGCGCCGCTTCAGCGCCAAAAGACCGATACAGGCCAGCAGGAAGCCGATCAGCGCGCCGATGAGTCCCTCAGTCATGGGCACAATTCTTGACCGACCGACGGAGGGATTCAAGTGCCAAAGCCAGCGGTTACGGGTGGCTGCGCGGGTTGCGCGTTAAATGCGTTTCTTAATGTCCTTCAGGACCTTGTTTTCCGGCGTGTCTTTATAGTACTCGTCGAGCGGATAGCACCCGCTGCGCATGCCGTTGCGGGGTGCCGTTGTGCAGTCGCTGAACGTTCGGCAGATGCGTTTCTTCTCGAGCGTCTCGCCGGCAATCGCCTGCACGAGGATTTCGGGATAGGTCAGGACCATGCGGCCCAGGCCGATGGAGTCGACAGCGCCCTCGCGCACGTAGTGCTGGGCCACGTGCGGCAGGTATTCCTGGAGATAAGAGTAGCCGGTACCGACGATGATCAACTCTGGAAATTGCTGTTTGATCGCTTTCACGGCGTTGATTTGGCGCGCGACGCCGACGAGCGGGTCCTCGCAGGGTTGATAGCCGTCGCTCGGAGGGAACAGGGCCGGACGCTGAATATGCGGATTGTAGTACGGGCTACCGGCGGAGAGGTTTACCAGTCGTATGTCCAGTGACTGCAGGAGTTCGAGAAATTGGGTTGTCTCGGATAGATCGTATTCGGTCGGGTTCTCGCGATTAACCCCAAACGCAAAATCGTAGGGCACACAATGCGCGAACGGTTCAGGAATGCCGGGACCCAGGCCTTTGTCGCTACTCAATTCGGGATCGGGCTTGAAGGGAACAAAATCGAACGCGCTCAGGCGCACGCCGATCTGCAAGCTCGGTGCTTCGGCACGAATGCCCGCCGTGATCTCGCGCAGAATGCGCGTACGGTTCTCGAAGCTGCCGCCGTAGGGACCGGGCCGCGTGCGCGCGCCGAGGAACTCGTGCAGCAGGTAGCCGTGGCAATGCTTGATGTCGACGAAGTCCGCACCGATCCGCTCGGCTACCCGTGCGCCTTCGATGTACGCGTCAATTAGCGCCTTGATCTCATCGTCGCTTAGCACGCAGTCGTCGCTGTCGATGCCGAATTTGCCGTCGAGGATGGGGTGCCGGTAAGCGATGCGTGGCACCAGCGTGGCCTTGTCATAGGGGCGGCAGAAACGTCCCGAATGCGTGAGCTGGAATCCGAGCACGAGATCGTTGGTTGAGTCGTAGCGTTCCTTGTGGCGCGATAGCAGTGCCTCGCGCAGCGTGGCGATGCCGGCTTCATTGGGCTCGCTGATAATGAGCTGGTTCGGATTGGCGCGACCGTCTTCGCGCACGGCCATGGCCTCGCCGCCCCAGATGAGCTTGGCGCCCGAGAGTCCGAATCGTTCCCAGCGGCGCACCATGGGTTCGCTGGTGCCGCCGTTCGTGGTGCCGTCCCAGCCTTCCATGGGATGCACCGCCCAGCGGTTCCCGATCGTTCGTTCGCCGAGCTGCAGCGGTGTGGCGAGTGGCGAGTTCTCGGTCTCGATGTTGTCGTCGATCTGGAGATCAATACCCAGCGACGCGACGTAGTCGCGAAAGGCAGCGGTGGACTTGAGCGCAGCTATACGCGTGAAGCGTCGATCACGCATACCTAGTTGACGGTTTTGTCAACCATCTGGTTCATCGCAAATCGCATCTTGGAACGGATTTCGGCACCAACCTCTTCGATGGGGTGCTTCGCGGCCTCCTCGCGCATGCGATTGAAGTTCGGCGAGCCGCTACTGCTCTCATCGATCCACGCATCCGCAAATTCACCGGACTGTACGCGATCCAGTACTTCCTTCATGCGTTCCTTGACCCCTGCGTCGATGATCTTGGGGCCCGACGTCATGTCGCCGTACTCGGCCGTGTTCGAAATCGAGTACCGCATGTTGGCAATGCCGTCCTCGAAGATCAGGTCGGTGATGAGTTTCACTTCGTGCAGGCACTCGAAATAGGCCATCACGGGATGGTAGCCGGCCTCCACCAGCGTTTCGTAGCCGGCCAGGATCAGGTGTGAAAGTCCGCCGCAGAGAACCGTTTGTTCGCCGAACAGGTCCGACTCCGTCTCTTCCTTGAAGCTGGTCTCGAACACCCCGGCGCGTGTTCCGCCGATTCCGCGCGCATAGGCCAGACCAACGTCGCGGGCGGTTCCGCTGGCGTCATGGTGAATAGCCAGCAGGCAGGGCACGCCGCTACCGTTGGCATACTCGCGGCGCACGGTGTGGCCGGGCCCCTTGGGTGCCACCATGAAGACATCGATATCCTCGGGGGGCACGATCTTTTTGAAATGGATGCTGAAGCCGTGCGAGAACACCAGCGCTTTGCCGGCACGCAGGGCCGGACGTATGTCCTGTTCGAACATCGCCGGTTGTTTCTCGTCGGGCACGAGAATCACGATCACGTCAGCCGCCGCCGCCGCCGCCGCCGTGTCCATAACGGTCAATCCGGCCTGTTCGGCTTTCTGACGGGATTGGCTCGTCGCGGTCAGCCCCACCACCACGTCCAGACCACTGTCTTTGAGGTTAAGCGCATGGGCGTGCCCCTGGCTGCCGTAGCCGATCACCGCAATTTTCTTGTTGGTCAGATGCGTGAGGTCCGCGTCTTCATCGTAGAGGAGGTCGAGTTCCATGTTAGTTCTCCTTGGGGCGGCCCTGCGGGCCGCCGGGTTCGCATTAGCTGCCGAAAAGCGTCTGGCCGTCGGCTTTGAGCTCCGTCACGGCCTGAGCCACGCGCCGTGCCATTTGCTCTTCAGCCTTCTTGAGATAACTGCGCGGGTCGTACGCCTTTTTGTCGCCCATCTCGCCGTCGATGCGCAGCACCCCATCGTAGTTATTCATCATGTGATCAATGATGGGGCGTGAAAAATGATACTGCGTATCGGTGTCGACATTCATTTTGACGACGCCGTATTCGAGTGTCTCGTGAATCTGCTCCACGGCCGATCCGGACCCCCCGTGAAAGACGAGATCAAATTGCGCGTCCGCGCCGAATTTCTCGGCGACGGCGGCCTGTCCCTCGCGCAGGATGGCCGGCTCGAGCTTGACATTGCCCGGCTTGTAGACGCCATGCACGTTTCCGAACGTTGCGGCGAACATGTAGCGCGCGCCCGCGACCGAGCCCAGTCGTTCTGCCACTTCGACCATGTCCGCGGGGGTCGTGTAAAGCTTCTCCGCGGGCATGTCCGTATTGTCGATCCCATCTTCTTCACCGCCCACGACGCCGGCTTCCACCTCGAGAATGATCTCGGCCTTTTGACAGCGCTCCAATAACGGCACGGCGATATCCATGTTGTCCTTGAGGGGCAACTCGCTGCCGTCGAACATGTGTCCGTTAAACAGGTTGGAGCCGCCCGCCGCGCGGCGCCGTTCGGTTTCCTCGATCAGCGGGATCAGGAACGAATCGACCTTCTTGGGCTGGCAGTGATCCGTATGTAACGCGATGTAGACGTCGTAGCGTTCGGCCATGCGGTGAAGATGCTCCGCGATCGAGATCGCGCCGAGCACGGCGTCCTTGACCGCGAGGCCGGAAGCGAATTCGCCGGCGCCGGTCGAGACCTGGATGATGCCGTCGCTCTTCTGGTCGGCAAATCCCTTCATCGCCGCGTTGGCGGTCGGCATCGAACTGACGTTGATCGCCGGGTACGCGAAATGGTTCTCCTTCGCGTTGTCCAGCATCCGGCAGAACGTCGAATAATCAGCAATAGGCATACAAACTTCCCCAGGAACCGGCCGGGAAGGGGCCCTCCCATCCCGATGACAGGGGCAGGGAAGATAGCGGAAAGACAGTTATCTACAAGCTGAAACTTATGAGAATTTGACGAAGACGGAGGGGCCGAAGCGATGCGAGATGCGAGATGCAGGGCCGATGGGCGCCGGGCGCCGGGGCTTCGCGACCCTGAATCAACGCGGATTCAGGTGTTGTCCGGGAACATCGTCGCCATCGCGTCCTGCATGGCCTTGAGCGGCATCAGGTCCCCGTTGCTTTCTGCGACGGCGATGCCCTTCTCAAGTGCGGCGCGCGTGTCGGCCGTTCGCCCCGCGCCGCGCAACGCGCGCGCGAGCAACTCGTACGCGGCCGAATAGGTGTCATTGTTGCGGACCACGATTTCAAGATGCGCGATCGCAGTAGCGAAATCACCCTCGTCGATGCGGGCGCTGCCCATGCCGAAGTTGGCCACCTCGTCCTCGGCGTCGATTTCCAGAACCTGCTCGAAGATGGCGACCTTGCGCGTTTGTTCGGCGGCCAGCTGCTCCTTGCGTGTCTGCTCGAACTCGGCGTCACTGACCGTCTTGCCGCCCGTTCGGAATTTGATCATGGTGGCCTTGGCCAGTTCGTCCTCGGCCTGCTCCTTGAGACCCTTGAACATGTAGAGACGCGAGAGGTTCGTGTGCGGCATGATCTCGTCGGGGTGCAGATCGGCATAGCGTGCATTAACCCGGATGGCCTCGTCGAGGTTCTGCATGCGCTCATAGGACAGGCCCAGGCCCTCCAGTGCGTCCGCGTAGCCGGGCAGGATATCGAGCGCCTGTTCGAAGCCCTGTCGTGCCGCCTCGAAATCGCCGGCGTGGAACGCGGCGACACCGGCATCGCATTGCCGCCCGGCCGCGGCCTCAATCGATGCAGACGTATAGAAGGGCAGCTCGACCACCCGCGCCGGCGCGGCGGCACCGTTGATGGCGAATGCGTACTCGCGCCCGGCGCGGATCCGTTTCGCGAGATAGGCCAGCGCAATCGGGGCGTCGAATTGAGGCGATTCCGTCACGCTCCTGAGTGTGCCAACCTGTTTGTCGCGTTCGGTAACGGTGTCGCCCGGCGCGATCGCGACGTTTTTCTCGAAGATCAGACCCATCAGCTTGCGGCTGACCTCGCCGCGACTCTTGATGCGCGCCACGATTTCCTGTCCGGGAAAACAGCCCTTGTCGAAGCTGACGATCGATTCACCGAGTCCGGTGTCCAGCACGCGCGTCTCGCTGTCGATGTCGGGACCGTAGAGGGGGAGTCCCGCTTCGATGCGCAGCGCTTCCCGCGTGGGGGCCGTGGTTGCGATCACGCCGTAGGCATCCTTCAGCGCCGACAACGCTTCGAGGATCTGGCCATGGGTCGGCGGGTCAAAAATCAGAACCCATCCCTCGTCGCCTGTTAGCGACCAGGCAAGGGCCGACACCGGCGCGCCGTTGATCTTGCAGGAGCGGCTGCGATTCGCGACGTAGTCGCCGGCGAAGGCAGCATCCCCGGTCAGCGTCTGCATGGCGCCCGGCGCCCGGCGACCCTGTAGCGCCAAAAGGCAGTGCGCCTTGCTTTCGTCGCTGATCACGACGTCTTCGGCGAAATGATAATATTCGAGCGTTTCGAGAATGACCGGAAGTTGAAACCGCTCCGCGATCAGCTGGAAGCCCTCTTCCATGCGGAAAATGCGAAACTCGGCCAGGATCCCGGACTGCTTGTTCAGCAGGGCGTTGTGCTGGCCCTGCCCGACCTCGAGTCGCAGCAGATCGTTGGATGTGATCGGTTGAAGAAACGTCAAGGCGTCCGGGCCGGCGACTTTGATGACGCCGTGGGTCTCGGACAATTCGAAGAGTGCAACGCCGTCACGCGCCAGCCTGGCTTCGTCCGCGTGCATGGCACGGATCAGACGGAGAAGGAGGTGCCGCAGCCGCAGGTGTTCTTGGCCGCGGGATTCTGGAACTTGAAGCCTCTGTCCTGCAGGCCGCCCTGAAACACGAGCGTCACATCTTTGAGGTAAAGGCTGCTCTTGCGGTCCATGTAGATATCGAAGCCTTCGGCGTGCTGGATGATGTCGCCGTCCTTCAACTCGTCGAGATCGATAATGTACGACAGCCCGGAGCAGCCGCCGCCCTTGATGCCGAGGCGCAACCCGACAGTCGCGCGATCGTCTTCGCCGATCAGGCGTTTGACTTCGTTCGCCGCGTCTTCGCTGACGCCGACGACGTCCAGAATGTCATGTGTCGCGGTCATTGACTGTAAATCACAGGATAACACAGGTGCGGCATGCCCGCAACGTGGTCGCACAGGGTGCCGCGGAACCCTGGGTTTGACCTGCCGGGGCCCGGTTAGCCGTCCTCGATGATGATCTTTTTGCCCGCCCGGCGCACGATGAGCTTTTGCCCCTTGCGCCAATCCAGGCCGCCGACGTCCTCTTTTGGAAGCGTGATGAAATAGCTGTAGGCACCCGTGCGCCCCAATCTGCGTACGGTCGCCCCGTCCGGCAGTGATTTTCTCTTAGCACTCAGAGTCGTATATACTATAGTATATACTGCCTGTGTGGCAAGGGGGAATTGCGGGCGGCGGAAATTCGGGGAGAGGGCGCTCGGCGCGAGACCTGTCCGGACGTGTGCGAGCCCGGGCTTCCACCGCTTATGCGCCGGCGACGCACAAGTCAGCGGCGGCCCCGAATACGTGGCAGCCGCTACGTTCGGTTTCGCCGCATAAGCCAATGCACGGCCGCGAGGGCGAGAACGAGTAGCATGACGAGACCGGCGTGCAGGGCTGTCTGCGCGGTGGCGCCGCCCCAGGCGTAAAGCAGGCTCGCCGGCAGCGAGCCGAGTAGGGCCGAGCCGAGCAGTGTTCGCCAATGCATCGACGTGGTACCGGCCATGATGGCGGTGGCTTCGGCGGCCAGCGGGATGGGGCGCGTGACAATGACCGCCAGTGGTCCAATGCGGGCGAGCTGCCGGTCGGCGCGTTCCTGTTCGTGCGTCGCCAGATCGCCAAGAACACGACGGCTGCCGCAACGGCCGAGGTAAAATCCCAGTGCGGCAGCACCGACGCTGCCGACGAGATTGAGCAATGCGCCGAGCGCGGTGCCGAAGAGGTGACCGTGCGCGATCATGATTGCGCTCGAAAGCGTGGGCAGCACCACGTCACCGATGAGCAGGCCGACACCCAGCAGCGCGGCAACCGGACCCGCGCGGTCCAGTACCTCGCGCGGTGCGTCGAGAAGCGGGATGGACAGGCCCCGGCCAATAGCGAAAATGACCAGCAGGGCGGTCAGAACCAGGACCGTTACAATCCAGAAGCGTCGCAATGGCCGGTCGTTTGAAGCGGATGCCATGGCGCACAGTATAGTCGAGAGCGGTTACCGGAATCGAGCTGTTCACGCAATTAGGGACTACAAATCTTGTTCCGGCCGTGCGATAATCCATGCATCATGGAATCAACGACTGGCGCCATCCGAGATCACGACGTAATGCCCGTGTTTCCGCTGCCGGACTATGTCCTTTTTCCGGCCGTCACCGCGCGCCTGCACATCTTCGAGGAGCGCTACCGCGCCATGATCGGGCACGCACTCGATCAAAAAGGAGTGTTCTGCATGGGAACGCTACGCGGGTCCTGGGAAGAGGAGTACCACACCAAGAAGCCGGAGATGTACTCGATCGGCTGTGCCTGCCAGGTCGTCGACTACAATCGACTGCCGGACGGGCGTTACGATATCCAGATTGAGGGCCTCCGCAAGGTTTCGATGATCGAGATCCCGAGCGAGCAGGACTACCGGCAAGTGCGTGTGCGCGTGCTTGAGCCGGACATTCAGCCCACGATGTCTACGGATGCACGTTCACGTATTCGTAAACTCGCCGGCGAGTTACTGGTGGAGCGCTCCGGTGGCCGCCACGAGATGGTCGAATGCGTGAAGGAGATGCGCATCTCGAACTTGATCAACATGCTCGGGTTCCATAGTGCGGCGCCCGTTGCCGAGAAGCTGGCTTTGCTGTCGATGGGGACCTACGCCCAGATGTGCGCCACGATTCTGCGGCTCTACGACGCGGAAGGGTGACCCGCTAACCTTCGTTCGGCTTGATCAACGGGCTGGGCTGCTGGTTGTACACCCTGGAGCGCGGCGGGACGGAATGGGTCAGCCACACGTTACCACCGATTTCTGATCCTTCGCCGATCGTCGTATCGCCTCCGAGAATGGTTGCCCCAGCGTAGATCGTAACGTTGTCTTCAACATTGGGATGGCGTTTCTTGCCGCGCACCACGTTGCCCTCCGCGTCCTTTGGAAAGCTGAGCGCACCGAGCGTGACGCTCTGATAGAGCTTGACGTTGCGCCCGATCACGCAGGTTTCACCAATCACCACGCCGGTGCCGTGATCGATGAAGAACCCGTGCCCGATCTCGGCTCCGGGATTGATGTCGATGCCGGTGCGCGAGTGCGCCAGCTCGGTCATCATGCGCGGAATCAGCGGTACGTCTTTCTGGTAGAGCAGATGCGCAACGCGATAGGTCGCAATCGCCAGTACGCAGGGGTAGCTCATGATGACGTCGACCACGGAGCCGGCCGCGGGGTCGCCCGCGAACGCGGCGCGCAGATCCGCCTGCAGCGCCTGCTTGACCTCGACCAGCGAGTCGAGAACGTGAATCACGGCCGCAATCGCATCGTCTTCGAAATCCTCCTGAGGATCGCCGCTGCCCGTTGCATGGTGGTGCACGAGCACGGTCTGGATCTGTTCCTGCAGGCGCGGCGCAACGGTTCCGATCAGAACGTCGAGATCGTGGCGCGGCTCCGAGGAGGTGCAATAGCCGCGAAAGCCGGGAAGCACGATCGCGACCAGGTCATCCAGCAGCTGCGTGATGTTGCACTGCTCGGCGAGGACCGCGTCGCGGCCATCCGCGCCATCCTCGAGCTCGTGTTGCACGGCCGTCAGTTGCCTGATGACCTCAGGCGTCGACTCTTCGAGCCACTTGTGCAGCTTCATCGCAGCGCTCCTCACGGTCGGTATAGACCGCATCCCAGTTTTTAAAGACAGGTTCCAGCCCCTTCGCGCGCAACGCGTCGCAAAACGCGTCGACGGGACGTTCGTCGCTGATCTCGAATTGTCCGCCGTGCGGGTCCTGGTTCTCCGCATAGCCGCCGACCGTGGTACGGCTGGCGATGCTCATTTTAGAAATGCCGACACCGGCGATGCCATCGCGGAAGCGGGCGCTCTCGCGGGTCGAGAGCACGAGCGGCACGTCGGGCAGGCAGATACGGAAGGCGAAGATGATCTGGGCCAGGAACGAATCGCCGACCGGATGCGCGGGCGCGTAGTCGCCGAGCTGCGGGCGGATACGTGGAAACGAGACGGCGACACCGCTCTTCCAGTAGGTCTTGCGCAGGTGTGTCGTGTGGCGGAAGAGACTGAGTATATCGGGGACGGGTGGCGCGAGGCCGAGCAGCACGCCGAGTCCGACGGTGCGGATCCCGCCGGCGAGGGCCGCTGCGGGACCTGCCAAGCGCCGCATGAAGTCGTACTTCGGACCCCAGCGGTGGGTTGGGAAGTAGACCAGCGGATTATACGTTTCCTGGTACAGGGTCACGCTCGAGCAGCCGGCGCGGGACAGGTCGGCGTATTCCTCTTCCTTGAGCGTAAAGGTTTCGACCGCGACAAGGTCCATGTCGTCGGCAGCGAGGTCAACCGCGTGGCGCAGGTAGTTGAAGTCCGCTTCGCGGTGACGGTCCCCGGTGAGCAACAGTGTTTCGTCGAAGCCCATCGATTTGAGCGTCGCCAGCTCGCGCCGGATTTCTTCATCGCCCAATTTCACGCGCGGGCGCTCGCGATCCGAGGCGAATCCGCAATAGGAGCAACCGCTGGAGCAATGATCGGCAAGATAAAGCGGAACATAGAGCGAAATAGTGTTGCCGAAGTGGCGCCGGGTCAGGTGTTGGGCGCGGCGGGCCATGCGCTCCAGGTAAGGCTGCGCGGCGGGCGAGATCAGGGCCGCAAAATCGGTGATATCAGGCGATTCTGATGCCAGCGCGGCCTCGACGCGCGCCGATTGGGTGGTCTGCGCCGCATCGAGCCAGGGCGCCGGGTCGAGCCAGTCGGGCAGGCAAATCGCCTGGGCGCGTTCCAGATGCCGTTTTTCGGATGTTTTTTTCATTTTCTACCGCCGCTAGGGCTTCCGCGAATCACTTTAGGAGGGGTCGCGACACGAGTCAAGGTGGGGGTCTGATGATCGTGTGCTGGAACGTTCTGAAATTTCGTACGCGAATTCGAACGGGGCAGCAATAGACAGAGGGCCTGGTACGTGGGAACGCGGTATTCGCTGCGAAAGAACGCGTTGTCTTTGCGATTCTTGAGATCTTTTGCGGTCAACCTTGCGTTGCAAGCGTTCTGAACCGCCACCGATGATAGCAAGATCGCGAGCTAACAAACACGCGGTTCCGGTGGGACCTGGGAAATTGCAGACGATTACGGACATGACGTTGTGAATGCCACGTTGCCGCATAGCGGGAAGTGGCGGAATGTGGAATAGGGATCGTTCAGCCCGCGTAATGCCAGGGCGTGTCTGTCATGACGAGTGGCAGGGCGTCGTTGCGCACTTCGGCTTCGACAACTTCCGCGATAATCAGCGCGTGGTCGCCGAATCCGTCCACAATGCGCCGAATCCGACATTCCAGGTAGCCGATGGCGTCATTCAGTACGGGTGCCCCGGTTGTGCCGGGTGCGTGGGCCACGCTGTCGAGCCGCTTGTGCTCGTTACGCGTCGACTTTGCGAAGTGACGCAGGGTTTGCTGGCGGCGCTTGTCGATGAAATTGACGGAAAGGACGCGCTTTTTGCGTGCCAGCTTGAGTGACGCCGAGTCGCCGCGCACGCCGACGGCGATGACCGGCGGTGTCATCGAGACCTGGGTCAGCCAACTCCCGGTGAAGGCGCCCGCCGATGGTCCTGTGCCGACACCGATGACGTAGAGACCGTAGGGCACGTGGCGCAGCAGTTTGCGTTTGGCCGTCTCGTTCACTGGTGGCGGAGTGTGGCGCGTGGTCAGCGTCGGATCAAGAGCGAAAGAAGCCAATTGTGTTGAACGATGTCGGCCCTGCGTTAGAATGGCTGTGCCATGAGTCGCGACTCCTTCGTCCACCTACATCTGCACACACAGTACAGCTTGCTTGACGGCGCCTGCCGTGTGGACCGGCTCATGGATTCGGCCGAACAGCTCGGTATGCCGGCCCTCGCCATCACCGATCACGGCAACATCTACGGCGCGATCGATTTCTATCAGCGCGCGCGCAAGAAAGGCATCAAGCCTATCATCGGCTGCGAGGTTTACGTTGCTCCCAACATGCGCGAGCGCACGCGTACCGCCGATCGTAAAATGGATTACAATCATCTTGTTCTGTTGGCGGAGAACGAGACCGGCTATCGCAACCTGGTCAAGCTGGTCAGCGCCGGACACACGGACGGTTTCTACTACAAGCCACGCATCGACAAGGCGCTGTTGAACGAACATCGCGAAGGGCTGGTCGGTCTCTCCGCCTGCCTGGCCGGGGAGGTGGCCCAGTCGATCCTTAAGAACGGGACCTCGGAAGGGCTCAAGGCCGCGGGCGAACATGCCGAGATCCTGGGCAAGGGGAATTTCTATCTGGAGATGCAGGACCACACGCTCAGCGAGCAGCGCGAGGTGAATCGCGGCGTGCTCGAGTTGGCCCAGAAACTGGGGCTGCCCATGGTCGCCACCAATGACGTGCACTACCTTCAGAAAGACGATGCGCTGCCGCACGAGGTGCTGCTTTGCCTGCAGACACAGACGCTGCTGAGCGATCCGGATCGAATGCGTTATGGCCCCCACGAGTTCTACCTGAAAAGCGCCGAGGAAATGGCCGTGACATTTGGAGATGTTCCCGAGGCGTTGGCCAATACGCTCCAGATCGCCGACCGCTGTAACCTCGAGATTGAGTTCGGCAATGTGCGTTTTCCAGCCCCTGACGTGCCGGAGGGTTATACCCAGAAGTCGTACCTGACCAAGATCTGTGTCGACGGTATCAAGAAGCGCTACGGTATCGAAGATCCCGATCGCCCCAAAAATGCAGAGGAAAAAGAGATCGTCGATCGGTTCAAATATGAACTGGGCGTGATTGAGCAGACCGGATTTATCAACTACTTCCTGGTCGTCTGGGATTTCGTGCGCTTCGCCAAGGACAACAATATTCCCGTCGGCCCCGGCCGCGGATCGGGCGCGGGCAGCATCATGGCGTACGTGCTGGAGATCACCGCGGTCTGCCCGCTGCGCTACGGGCTCATCTTCGAGCGTTTCCTGAATCCGGAACGCATCTCGCCGCCGGACTTCGATATCGACTTCTGCCAGTACCGTCGCGGAGAAGTGATCGAGTACGTGAAGCAAAAGTACGGCAAGGATCACTGCGCGCAGATCATCACTTTCGGAACGCTTGGCCCCAAGATGGCCATCCGCGATGTGGGCCGCGTGCTCGAAGTTTCTTACAGCGAATGCGACCGCCTGTCGAAGATGGTGCCTCCCGATCCCAATATGACGCTCAAGCTCGCGATCGAAAAGAGCCCGGAGCTGAAGCAAGAGTACGAGTCGAACGAAAACTGTCGCCGGATCATCGATTTCGGATTCAGCCTCGAGGGGCTCTGCCGCAACCCGGGTACGCACGCCGCCGGCGTCGTGATTGGCGATCGTCCGCTGACGGAAATCATTCCCGTATCGAAGGATAAGGACGGCGAGTTGATCACGCAGTACACGATGGAGCCACTGAACGATATCGGGCTGCTCAAGATGGATTTCCTGGGGCTCAAGACGCTCTCCGTGCTCAAGGAGGCGGTCGACCTTATCAAGGAGCTACACGGCGTGGAGATCGACCTGGAGGCCCTTTCGCTGGAAGATCAGAAGACATTCGATCTGCTCAAGCGCGGCGAGACCGTCGGCGTGTTCCAGTTGGAAAGTTCGGGCATGCGAGACCTCGTGCGGCGTGTTGATGTCACCCATGTCGATCACCTGACGGCCATGATAGCGCTCTATCGGCCGGGGCCGATGAAGATGCTGGACCCGTACGTTGATCGTAAGCTGGGTCGCGTGCCGGTGGAATACGAGCATGCCCTGCTCGAGCCAATTCTCGAGGAAACCTACGGCGTCATGGTGTACCAGGAGCAGGTGCAGCGCGCGTCCAACGTGCTGGCCGGTTTCTCGCTGGGCCAGGGAGACGTGTTGCGGCGTGCCATGGGCAAGAAGAAGCCCGAGGAGATGAAGGCACTCAAAGAAGACTTTGTCAAAGGCTGCATGGAGACCAACGGGATCGCGGCGGCCAAGGCGGCTAATATTTTCGATACGCTTGAGAAGTTTGCGGGTTATGGATTCAACAAGTCGCATAGCGCCGCCTACGCGATCATTTGCTACCAGACGGCGTATTTGAAGGCGAACTACACGGCCGAGTTCATGTCCGCCCTGCTTTCGTGCGACATCGGGAACGCGGACAAGCTCAACATTTTCGTTAACGAAGCGCGTAATATCGGCATCGAGATCAGGCCACCCGATGTCAACGAGAGCAGCGTGCGATTCCGTCCGGTCAGCGGCGCGATTCGTTTCGGGCTGGCCGGAATCAAGAACGTGGGCGAAGGCGCGTCACAGGAAATCGTTCGCGAGCGGGACCGCGGCGGGCCGTATTCGGGATTGATGGACCTTTGTTCGCGATTGGACGGGCAGCAGGTGAACAAGAAGGTCCTGGAGAGCCTCGTGCGCAGCGGTGCCTTCGATTCGATGGGCGCCCATCGCGCGCGTGTCTTCAACGGGATCGACTTTGCGATTCAGCGTACGGTTGCCGCCGCACGCGATCGCGCCGCCGGGCAGGCGTCGTTGTTCGACCTGATCGACGACGATGAGGCCGTGATCAACGAAGACGAAATCGTGGATTGCGATCCGTGGGGCGAGAGCGAACTGCTCGCTGCCGAAAAGGAGTTGCTCGGCCTCTACATGAGCGGCCACCCGTTGGCGCGTTATGAGGATCTGCTCAAGACGTACCAGATGAACACCGTGCAGGACCTGGCGGCGGCGGACGACCATTCCCTGACGCGAATCGGCGGCATCATCTCTGAGGTGCGCCTGCGCGTGACCAAGAAGGGCCAGGAGAGCATGGCGATTGTCCAGCTCGCAGATCTTGATGGCACGGTCGAGGTGGTGGTTTTTCCGGAACCGTTTAAGCAGTTTGCCCAACACCTGACGGCCGACACCGTCGTCCTGGTCTGCGGTGAAATCATTTTGAAACAGGAAGAGGAGCCCAAGATTCACGCGCGCGAGATCTATCCTCTGCTTGACGCGCCCAAGATGTTCACCAAGCACATCGGCATTCGCGTCCCGTCCGCGCGTTCGGAGAATGGCATGTTGCAGAAAGTGAAGGATCTGCTGCGCATACATCCCGGACCCATACCCGTCGTGATCTGCCTCGAGTTCCCCACGGGGGAAAAGGTGCTTGTGGATACCGATACGTCCCTGCGTGTCATGCCCGGCCGGGACCTCGAGCGCAGCATCGAGGACTTGCTGGGGGACGGCAGCGTCCATACGGCCGTTAATCCGGACGCCTGTCGGCAGGCGGCCCCGGCTCGCCGCACCTACCGGCGCGACGGGAAGGGCGCCACGGCCGTGGCGTAGGCGTTTCTTGCACATTTATCGGGTTCCGGCTAAGACATAGCCGAACACAAGCGTCCCCACTACGTGACCCGACGGAGCCTTGCTACGGATCGATGAACGATGACAGCTGACATGGCAACCCAGGACCTCAAGGCGGCGTACCGCACCATCATGGACGACCATTTTCCTCGGACGATGGAGATCAGCTTCGCGGATGACAACGACCGGCAGACGCTGGTTTTCGAGAAGGCGTCCTGGATGATCGACGGCGTCGACAAAGGCCTGCGCTACGGCGAGAACCCGGGGCAGGAGGCCGCGCTCTACCGGCTGCTTAACGGCAACCTGACCCTGGGCGGCATCACCTGTATCCAGTCCGGGCGTCATCTCGCCTCGGACATCGAATTGCTGCAGAGCGGCAAGCATCCGGGCAAGACCAATATCACGGATGCGGATAACGCGCTCAACATCTTGCGCTACCTGACCGACTCGCCCTGTGCGGTGATCGTGAAGCACAATAACCCCTGCGGCGTTGCCCGTGCCGACTCGCTGGCGGATGCCTATGACCGCGCCAATATGGCCGATCGCGTCGCCGCCTTCGGCGGCGCCATCGCGCTCAATCGCGAGGTCGATCGCGAAACGGCGGAACTGATCTGCGAGAACTATGCCGAGGTCGTCGTGGCGCCCGCATTTGGCGAGGGTGTCCTGGATATCTTTGCGGCCAAAAAAAATCTGCGCGTGATGCGCATTGAGGACATGGCAAAGTTGGAGGCCTACGCCGGCGAACGTGTTGTCGATTTCAAATCCCTGATCGACGGCGGCATCATCGTGCAGTGGTCGTTCGTGCCCGAGGCGCGCAAGGCCGGGGACCTGACGCTGGGAACCACCGCTTATAAGGATCAGACGTATACGATCGCTCGCGAACCCACGGCGCAGGAGTACGAAGACATGATCTTCGGCTGGCTCGTCGAGGCGGGCGTCACCAGCAACTCCGTTCTATATGTCAAAGACGGCGTCACGGTCGGGATCGGCACCGGCGAACAGGACCGGGTCGGCGTCGCGCAGATTGCGCGCGACAAGGCCTACCGCAAGCTCGCTGACCGTCTCTGCTGGGAGGCGCATCAGACACCGTACAACAATCTTGAGGATGCCGATGCGCGGGCCGAGATCGACGTTGAGACCGAACGGCAACGCGGCGGCCTGCCGGGTTGCGCGATGGTTTCGGATGCGTTTTTCCCGTTTCGCGATGGCGTCGAGGTCGGCCTGCGCGAGGGGATCGCGGCCGTCATTCAACCAGGTGGTTCGCTGCGCGACTTCGAGGTCATTGAAGCCTGCAACGAAGCGGGCGCGACCATGGTCTTCACCGGGCAGCGTAGTTTTAAGCATTAGCAACACGATGAACGCGATGGTTCTGACCAATGTGCGCCGTCTGGAAATGCGCGAACTGCCTGAGCCGGATGAGGTGCAAGCCGGCGAGCTTCGCCTGAAGGTCAAATCAGTCGGGATCTGCGGGTCCGACGTTCACTACTATTCCAAGGGCCGCATCGGTTCGGTACCCGTCGAGTATCCGCATATCATGGGGCACGAGTTTTCGGGAGTTGTGGAAGAGGCCGGGTCCGACGTAGCCGGTTTCGAGATCGGTGAACTCGTGGCGGTTGATCCCGCGATCAGTTGTGGCGAATGCGCGCAGTGTCTGGCCGGGCGGCCAAACACCTGTGCCACGATCTGTTTCTTGAGTTGTCCCGGTGAGGCCGACGGTTGCCTCGCCGAAACGGTCGTGGTGCCGGCTGCGAATTGTTTTCGAACGGCGCTTTCGCCCGAGGAAGCGGCTCTGGCGGAACCGCTGTCGATCGGTGTCTACGCCGCGCAGCGTGTCGCGCAACAGCTCCCATCCGCGAATATTGCGATCCAGGGGGCGGGACCGATCGGTCTCGGCGTACTGGCCGCGAGCCGGTCGCTTGGTGCGACACGTCGGTACGTCTCGGATCCGCTGGCCTACCGGCGCGAGGCTGCCGGACGTCTCGAGGCGGAATGGACGGGCGCCCCGGAGGCCCTCGACGCGCTGGTGGACAATGACATGCAGGGGCTCTTCGATATCGTCATCGAGTGCTGCGGGCAACAGGACGCGCTCGACCAGGCGATGCGCATCCTCAAGCCGGGCGGCTGCCTGCTGATCGTCGGCATTCCCGAGGGTCAGCGCACATCGTTCAGCACGGATCTCATGCGCCGCAAGGAGATCACGATCCGCAACGTGCGGCGCCAGATCGATTGCATGCAGCCGGCGCTCGAATTACTCGCAAACGGAAGTTCAGCCTATAGCTCGCTCGTCACGCATCGCTATGCGTTCGACGAAACGCCGGCGGCCTTCGAGACCGTGGCGCAGTACCGCGACGGCGTCATTAAGGCGATGGTCGAGATTGCCTGATCCCGGAGCGTCATGACTGAATCAAATGATAATGCCTGTCCGCTGAGCCAGCGGGAGATCATCGACACCTATTTCATGGAGAACCGCTCGCGGATTCTCGATGTCGCCGCCTTTCTGGATCGCCTCGAACGCGCGCGGGTAAAAGACGCCGAAGACGATTTTCGATTTCGCGCGTTACGCGAAGCGATGCAGGCACTGGTTGGCGACTCCGCGACCCGCACCAAAGACATCCAGATGATCTTGAGCGACCCAAAAACCGACCTGTTGGACGAACGCGACCAGCAGAGCGCTGACGGCGCGGCGAGAGAATAAGGTATGAACTGGATTGATCCACATGTGCACATGGTCTCGCGCACGACGACCGACTACGAGCAGATGGCGATGGCCGGCTGCGTGGCGCTTTCCGAACCTGCCTTCTGGGCCGGCTATGATCGATCCTCCGCGGCCGTCTTCCATGACTACTTCAATCACATCACAACCTTCGAGCCCCAACGCGCCGCCGATTACGGCATCGCGCATTACTGCTGGCTTTGCCTGAACCCGAAGGAGGGGGAGGACATGGGGTTGACGCGTGAAGTTCTCGCGTTCATACCGGAGTTTCTCGAACGTCCGACCGTGCTGGGCATCGGCGAGATCGGGCTGAACCGCGTGACGAAGCGTGAGATGGAAAGCTTTGTCGCGCATGTGGACCTCGCGATGGAGCATGAGCAGTTGATCCTGATTCATACGCCGCATCTCGAGGATAAGTACAAGGGCACGCTCCAGATTGTCGAAGCCCTCAAGCGCGACTCACGTGTGACGCCGGATCGCGTGCTGATCGACCATGCCGAGGAGCACACGATCGACATGATTCGCGAGGCCGGGTTCTGGACCGGATTGACACTCTACCCGAACACCAAGATGGCGATGGACCGCGCGGTCGACATCGTTGAGATCTACGGCAGCGAACGCCTCTGCGTAAACTCCGCCTGTGACTGGGGCCCCAGTGTGCCGCTGGCCGTTCCCGCCTTCGCGATGGCCATGCGGCGTCGTGGGCACGGCGCGGAACTAATTGAGCAAATCGTTCACGCGAATCCCGCAGCGTTTTTCGGGCAGTGCCCGAAATTCGTGATTCCGGGTTAGGCCGCGTGCTCCGGGAGCACGATAGCCATGCACAGCCGTAAACACTGCATCTAAGGAATGCGCGAAGGTTGTCCGCTGGCGCAAGTCCGGTGAGTGTGTGGCGGATGGGCTCTGCATAAGCCGCCCTGGAAGACGGCGCTACAGTTTGGGTTGTGTTTACCCGCGCGCGGCACGGCGGCGGGCGCTCTCGACGGTGTTGTAGAGCAGCATCGTGATCGTCATGGGGCCGACGCCGCCCGGGACCGGCGTGATCATGGATGCCTTTTCCTTTATGGCGTCGAAGTCGACGTCACCCACCAGCCGGAAACCACTCTTGCGCGATTCGTCCGGAATGCGATTGACGCCCACGTCGATCACGACCGCGCCTTCGCGGATCATGTCGGCCGTCACCAGGTCGCGCTGGCCCGCCGCGACGACCACGATGTCAGCCGCGCGCGTGTGACGCGCGATGTCGCGTGAGCGTGAATGGCATACCGTAACCGTCGCGTTGCCGCCGGGCGCCTTACGAATCAGCAGGTTGGCCAGCGGCTTGCCGACGAGATCGCTGCGTCCGACAACAACAATGTCGGCGCCTTCGATCGCAACACCACTGCGCGTCAGCATCTGAACCACGCCGTGGGGGGTGCAGGGGAAAAACGCATCGCGACCGGTGAGCAGGTTACCGGCGTTGACGGGATGCAATCCGTCAACGTCTTTGCCGGGGTCAATCGCCAGTAGCGCCGCCGATTCGTCGAGGTGATCGGGCAGGGGAAGCTGGAGCAGGATACCGTCGATCTCCGCCGCGCCGTTGAGCTTGCCGATCAACGCAAGCAAGTCGTCCTGCGTCGCCGTGCCGGGGATGCGGTTGTCATCCGAGTAAATTCCGATCTCCGCGCAAGCGCGTTCTTTGGCCGTGACATACGAAACCGAGGCGGGGTCCTCGCCGACGAGGATGACACCGAGGCCCGGGGTGACGCCCTGGTTGATCAGGGCGCTGACCGCCGTCTTCAACTCGGCACGGATCTCCGCCGCGATTGCTTTCCCATCCAGTACCGTTGCACTCATTCTAGAACAACCCTTCCACGCGACCGGTTTCGACGTCGACATCGATGCGCCTGTAGGCCGGGTCCGACGCGGTGCCGGGCAGGAGCTTGATGGCGCCCGCGACGGGAACAATCAGCCCGGCGCCCCTGTAGATCAAGATGTCGCGAATGGGGAGTTTCCAGCCCTTGGGGCGGCCCTTCAGATCCGGGTCATGCGAGAGACTCAGGTGCGTCTTCACCATGCAGGTGCTGAGTTCGGCGGCCTGTGGGTCCGCTTCCAGCTTCTCCGCCTTCTTGAGGGCCTCGTCCTCGTACGTGACACCGTCCGCGCCATAGATTTCCTTCGCAATGCGCTCGATCCGTTCGCGTAAGGGCGTGGCCGGATCGTAGAGCGGCGCAAACTGGTTCTCTTCCTCACAGGCCGCAACCACGGTCTCAGCCAATTCGATTGCGCCCTCGCCGCCGCGCAACCAGTGATCGGAGAGCGCGGCCAGGGCGCCGTGTTCCTCGGCAACACGGCGCACGAGCGCGACCTCGGCGTCCGTATCCGTGTAAAAGCGATTCACGCAGACGACCGGTCGCACGCCGCTCTTCTTGACCGTTTCGATGTGTGCGACGAGGTTCTCACAGCCCGCTTCGAGCATGGCCAGGTTCTCGGTGCGGTAGGCTTCGTCGAGCGGCATGCCAGGTTTGACGGGCGGGCCGCCACCGTGCATCTTCAGCGCGCGGATCGTCGCCACGACAACCACCGCGTCCGGGCTCAGGCCTGAATAGCGGCACTTGATGTTCCAGAACTTTTCAAAGCCGATATCGGCCCCGAAACCGCTTTCCGTGACCAGGTAGTCGCCCAGTCGAACGCCCAGCTGGTCGGCAATGACGGAACTCTGGCCGATGGCGATGTTGGCGAAGGGACCCGCGTGCACGAGCACCGGCTGCCCCTCGATCGTCTGTAGTAGATTCGGGTTCATGGCCTCGAGCATCCAGGCGGTCATGGCGCCGTCCACTTCCAGGTCGCCGGTGGTGACCTCGTTGCCCTGGCGGTCGTACGCGACAATGATGCGTCCCATGCGCTCGCGCATATCCTTTAGATCCTTGGCGACGGCGAGGATGGCCATGATTTCGCTGGAGACCGTGATCTGGAAGCCGGAGTCCATCTCGAAGCCGTCCATCTTGCCGCCCTTACCGATCGTGATGTTGCGCAGGGCCTGCGCACAGAAATCGATGGCCCACTTGATCTGGACGCGATCGGGGTCGATGTCGAGTCGCCTGAGATTGCTCTTCGCGAGACGCGCATCGTCGTAGTTGCGCTCGTGCTGCATGCGCGAGGTGAGCGCAACCATTGCCAGGTTGTGGGCGTTGGTGATCGAGTCGATATCGCCGGTGAGCCGAATCGAGAAGGGTGTCAGGGGAATACACTGCGAGAGGCCGCCGCCGGCCGCGGAGCCCTTGATATTGAACGTCGGTCCGCTGCTGGGTTGCCGTATGGCACCCACGGGACGCTTGCCGATCTTGCCCAGACCCTGTACGAGGCCAAGCGTGGTTGTCGATTTGCCCTCGCCGAGTGGCGTCGGTGTAATCGCGGTGACGTCGACGTACTTTCCGATCGGCGCGTTCTGCAGGCGTTGCATGACGGGCAGAAAATTGACTTTTCCGATCGCAGCACCCATCGGCGTCAGCTCGCCGTCTTGCAGGCCGAGGTCGGCGGCGATGTCGGCAATGGGACGCATCCTGGCCTCCGCGGCTTCCGCGATTTCCCAGTCTTTCATCTTCGTCGGATCAAGTGTCATGTCGTCATGCCCTTTCTGGTCTATATGAAGGCTTCGCCGCTCTGCCAGTCTGTGATCTCGCGTTCGCAGACCACCTCAAAATGGGCGGCCATGTGGGTTCGAACCTCTTCAAGTGAGGGACAGGCTTCACCGGCCAGAGCCCGCAGGGAAGTTACTGATTCACCTACGAGTCCGCAAGGAACAATCGAATCGAACCCGCCCAGGTCGACATCGATGTTGAACGCGAGTCCGTGCATCGTGACCCAGCGCTTCAACCGGATGCCGATGGCGCAGATTTTGCCGTGCGCGGTCCAGGCGCCCGTCATGCCCTCGCGCCGGCCCGCTTCGACTCCGAAGTCCGCCGCGGTGCGGATGGCGATGTCTTCAAGGCGGGCCAGGTAGCCGTGGGCGCTAGCCTCGAGATCCGCGAGTTGCAGGATGGGGTACATCACCAGTTGACCGGGGGCGTGATAGGTGATGTCCCCGCCGCGCGACGACTGGGCAACGTGAACACCGCTTGCGCGAATCTTATCGGGCGCCATCAGCAGATGCTCCGTATTGCCCCGCGAGCCGAGCGTGACGACCGGCTGGTGCTCGAGAAAGATGACGGTATCGGGGATCTCGTCGGCGACACGCGCATCGACGAGGCGTTCCTGAAGGGCGACGCCGTCGTCGTAAGACAGCGGCTGATCAAATACGAGGGCCTGCGCTTTCATCCGGTGAGTCGTCGTATCGCGCAGGCACGGATGGCGTGGTGTGCGGCTCCTTGATCAGGGCTGCGAGGCCGATGTGGTTTTGCCGGTCTCGCTACCGGGCGGGCTTGTTCGACGCACGGAGGTAACCGTATTCCCGTCGCGCGAGAAGACCTGGAACCCATCGTAGATGTGCGTGGTCCCCTCGGCGGTCTCCATCTCGCCGCGTGCTTTCCCGTGGCTGTTGCGCAGAGAGGCGAGCGGGCGGCCGATCAGGTGGCGAAATTCTTCGGGTGTGTGAACTTCGAGTTCGGACGGGGTCGGGCCGCGATCCGCCCTCGCCGCGCTCGCGCCGAGCGGATTCGCGGCGCTGGCCTTCTGCAGGTCGGAGTCGTTGAGCACGATGCGGACCGTAAGAATTGCTCCCGACTGCTCCACGACCGGAACCGCGCTGCCCGCACCAGACAATGGGAAGTTGGCGGCGATGAAGGGTAGCGCCAGGGTGTTCAGGAATGCGGCCGCGTTGCGCGCGTTGTCTTCCTCGCCGAGATCGCTACTCATCTCGGCCACCAGCGTTTCCGAGAACAGGCAGGCCAGATTGAGCGTCTGGATGTTGGCGAAGGGCGTCAGGTAGCCCAGCGACAAGGACGCAAATGGATTCTCTTGCGCCTTCTTCCGCACCTTCTTGATTTCCTCGCGAATGTGTTCCCGTATCGATTCCGGCGCCAGAAACGAGAAGGTTATGAGCGCGTCCTGGGGCAAGCCGGCCCCGGCGTCCCGCAGCTTCGCGGAGAGGGCGGCGGGCGCACCCGTGCGGGTGCGTGCCAAGGCGCCCTGGATACTATTCGCGTTGAAGGCCACGAATATGAATTGACCGTCGTCCGAGAGCGCCACGTACTTACCGGAATCGCCTTCATAGGAGGACGTGATACGCAGCAACGGCGCCTTATTCATCTTGATCTTCTCGATTTGCAGCGCGGGATCGTTTGACGCCAGACTGTTAAGGCCTTCGCTGAGTTTCTCGAAGCTGGTCTTGCGGCCAAGCTTGATCGCCACGACAAAGCTGAGTTTGTCCAGGCCCTTGCCCTGATCGAAGTTTTCAGCCGTGAAATTGTCGACTGCGCCGGAAAGGAGAATGGTGGTGACATCCTCGTGCGTGATTCCGGTTGTGGCCTCGAATTGCAGCCGCGCGTTGTGGAGCAGGGCTTGTGTTGGGTTGGCCGGTTGATCGACCCGCTCCTGCAGCCGGGCGCCGATCGGTGTTTTTCCGATGGCTTCGAGGTTGATCCGGCAGATGAAATCGGCGGCGGGCACGATTCCGGCCTCGATCGATGGGCGAGATTTGCGCTTGCCGCACCCCACCAACAGCGTGAGCGCCAGGGCAGGTATCAACAGGCGCGGCATGCGGTGCAAGACGGTTTGCGGCGATGTCATCAGTCCCCCCATTATAGGGCCGCGCGGGGCATTCTCAACCCCGGGCTTGCCGCTGCCGTCCGGTGTTATCGCCCTGCCGCCGAGGAGCGGGTTGCGGCCTTGACCCGCGTCGGTTGGAGTTGATAGGTTCGATGCCCCTTCGGCTGCGACCGAAGGGGCATCGAACCTATCAACGTAAAGGAGAGGGTACGCCATGAAGACGCGAGCAGCAGTTGCATACGAAGCGGCCAAGCCGCTGGTTGTTGAGGAAGTTGAGATTGAAGGCCCGAAGGATGGCGAAGTTTTGCTGCGCAACGTCGCGACGGGCGTGTGCCATACCGACGCCTATACGCTTTCCGGTGCCGATCCCGAGGGTATCTTCCCCTCCATCCTCGGCCATGAAGGCGGCGCGATCGTGGAAGAAATTGGGGCCGGCGTAACGAGCGTGAAGGTTGGGGACCACGTGATCCCGCTGTACATTCCGGAATGCGGCGAATGTAAGTTTTGCACCTCCGGTAAAACGAATCTCTGTGGCCACATCCGCGCGACACAGGGCAAGGGCGTGATGCCGGACGGAACGTCCCGGTTCTCGAAGAACGGCGACACGATTTATCACTTCATGGGAACGTCCACGTTCTCGGAGTATACGGTTCTGCCCGAGATCGCAGTGGCCAAGATCAATGACAAGGCACCGCTCGAGAAGGTGTGCCTGTTGGGCTGCGGCATCACGACGGGTATCGGTGCGGTACTGAACACGGCTGGCGTCGAAGAAGGCGCCACGGTTGCCGTATTTGGTTGTGGCGCTGTCGGATTGGGCGTGATCCAGGGCGCGAAGATGGCCAATGCCGGACGCATCATCGCGGTCGACATCAACCCCGACAAGTTTGAGATGTGCACCCTGATGGGGGCCACCGATTGCGTCAACCCGAAGGATCACGATAACTCGATCGTGGAAGTCATCGCGGAGCTGACGGATGGGGGCGTGGACTACTCGTTCGCGGCTTATGGCCACGTGCAAATCATGCGCGACGCGCTCGAATGCTGTCACAAGGGTTGGGGCGAGAGCACGATCATCGGCGTCGCGGCCTCCGGCCAGGAAATCGCGACACGACCCTTCCAGCTGGTGACCGGGCGCGTCTGGCGCGGCACGGCCTTCGGTGGCGTGAAGGGCCGCTCGCAGCTGCCCGGCTATGTCGATTGGTACATGGACGGCAAGATCAAGGTCGACGAGTTCTGTACGCATACGATGGGACTCGAAGAGATCAACACCGCGTTCGAGTTGATGGAAAAGGGCGAAAGCATCCGTTCCGTTATCACGTACTAGGGGCACCGACCCGCCATCCCGCAGACGGCTGCCGCGGATCCATCCGCCGGTGCCGCTTTTTCTGGAGGACAGTACATGGATTTGAAACTGCTCAAGTGCGATTGGGGCATGGAGTACCTCGGGGACATGAAGGCGCGCCTGCACAAGTATGCCGAGGCCGGGTACAACGGCCTCGAGTGCGCCAACATCGGCATGGATCCGTCCGAGTTCGGCGACATTACCGGGGAGCTGGGGTTGGACTACGTGGCGATGATGTTTTGCGACGACGAGCAGGCCTTTCGCGACCAGCTGGAGAATGTCAAGAAGACCAACCCGATCCTGATCAACTGTCATCCCGGCCGCGACTACTTCGAATTCGAACGCGGCCTCGAGTTCTACCGTAACGTCATGGAGATGGCGCAGGAGGTCGACTGCCAGGTGGTATACGAAACGCATCGCCACCGGACCCTGTATTCGGCCTGGTCGACCAGGCGCTACCTGGAGGCCATCCCGGACCTGCGCATCTGCGCCGACCTGAGTCATTTCACGGTTGTGTCGGAGGCCACGATGGAACACGGTCCGGATTACTGCGAGATGATGGATGTGGCCATCTCGCGCACGGATCACATCCATGCCCGCGTCGGCTGGGCCCAGGCGCCGCAGGTGCCCGACCCGCGCCACGAGACCTTTATGGAGTGGACCGAAAGGTTCGAACGTTGGTGGGACCGTATCATCGCGGCGCGGCTGGCCGAGGGGCGCCCGTTCCTGACGATCAATCCCGAGTTCGGTCCGTTCACGTATCAGCCGACCGACCCGGCGACGGGCAAGCCGCATGCGGACATCTGGGAGATCTGTCTCTGGATCACGCAGCGCTTCCGCGAACGCTGGGCCGGCAAGCTTTCGTAGTGATCACCGGCACAAACAGCAAACACGAGAGGACCAAGTGGCACCTGTTACAACACTGACCAAAGAAACCTCGGCACGCATGTTCGGCGGGGAGAGCACGTTTTTCACGCATCGATCCGAAGCCTGTGACTGCGACATGACGTTTTCCGTCTTCCTGCCGCCTCTGGCCAGGGACGCGGACCGCCCGGTCCTGTACTGGCTATCGGGGCTGACCTGCACGGCGGAGAACTTCACCGTCAAGGCGGGAGCGCAACGCTACGCCGCACAGCATGGCTTGATTCTCGTGGCGCCGGATACCAGTCCGCGCGGAGGGGACGTGGCGAATGACGAGGGCTACGATCTCGGCCAGGGCGCCGGCTTCTACGTCAATGCGACCAACGATCCCTGGGCGGCGCATTTTCACATGTACGACTATATCGTGGATGAGCTTTCCGAAGCCGTGGCTGCCAACTTTCCCGCGAACATGGCGCGGCAGGGCATCTTCGGCCATTCGATGGGCGGGCATGGCGCATTAACCCTGGCGCTGAAGAACCCCGGGCGGTATAGCTCGGTTTCCGCCTTCGCGCCGATCGTCGCGCCGACGCAGTGTCCGTGGGGCGAGAAGGCGCTAGGTGCCTATCTCGGCGATGATCGCGCGGCATGGGAGGCGCACGACGCGACCTGTCTTGTGGCCGATGCCGAGGAGCGCTTGCCGATTCTGATCGACCAGGGCAGCGCCGACGATTTCCTGGAGGAGCAACTCAAGCCGCAGTTGTTCGCCTCCGCGTGCAACAAGGCGCGTCATCCCCTCGAGCTACGGATGCAGGAAGGGTACGACCACAGCTACTACTTCATCGCGAGCTTCATCGAGGATCACATCCGCCACCACGCGGGTGCGCTGAACCGGTAGGTCGCGGGGTGCAGGAGACGAGCAAGGGGCGGATCAGAACGCGCAGGATGCGTGCACCCACTGGATATCGATACCTTCGTTCTCGCCGCTGATGCTGCCGTTGGAAACGTGTTGGTAGCGGTAGGCGAGCACGTAACGCCCCTCCGGGCCAAAAACCCATCCCGCACCGAGATGGTCGCCGAACTGAAAGTCCGTGGAGAGATCCCGGTCGCCGAAGATTTTTTCCGATATATAGTGCACCCCGATGCCGACTTCCAGGAACCAGCGGATTCCGCTGTAACCTTTCTCGACGAGTCGGAAAACGGGCGTGATGCCCGCGTCGTATAGCAAATCGTCATCGGGCGGCTCCTGGTCAGACTCCCAGACGCCGACGCTGAATTCCCACAAGCCGGTGAGTTCCCAGTAGTTATCTTCCCACCAGATTTTTTTCCACGGCTTCTGCACGATCAGGCGAGCCATCTGGCCGTTGGCCGCGGAGACGTCCCGACCGACCTCGATGCCAACGCTGAAGGTACGCTCGTCGTCCGCGCCGGAGGTGGGTGCCGGCAGAAAAGTGACGGCAAGTGCAACGGCCAGACCGCAACCATATCGATTCATCATCGGGCTGTTTCCCTGTTAAAATCCCCGGCACACTCACGGCTGGCCACACGTATCATCCGGGGGCCAAGTGGATCACTTGGGCGCCGTTTTACCCATGACGGGGTACCGTACACAAGCACGGATTTTCAGCCGGACGTTTTGATTGATCACAGCGCAGCAGCGTTGCTAACGTCATTAAGACAATGAAACACTCACCACGGTTTCTGGAGCTTGTTGACAGCGTCCGGGCCTGCGTGCGCGAAAATACGATCGCGGCCGTGAAGCAGAGACTTGACGGCGGGCACGCCTTTTTCCTGGTCGATGTGCGCGAAGAGAGTGAATGGGCGAAGGATCATCTCCCTTCGGCCGTGCACCTGGGCAAGGGCGTAATCGAACGGGATATTGAGGAAGCGATCCCGGATCCGGGTGCCGAGATCGTATTGTACTGCGGCGGCGGGTATCGCTCCGCCCTGGCCGCGCTCAATTTGCAGCAGATGGGATACACCAACGTCTGGTCGATGGCCGGCGGCATTCGAGACTGGCGCGCGGCCGACTATCCTCTCGAGACGGACTGAGCGGCATGCACGGGTCCATCGGTTCACGGCGGAGTATGCGGAATTCGGCAGACATCGGTTAGGGTTTACCGGCAGGGGCGGCGAGCTCTTCGGCCTGATTTTCTGGGGTATCTGGTTCACGGCGCTGAGCCAGGGCATTTACATGCCCTGATACGTGGCGAGCCTTCGACGGTTCTTCATCAATAACCCGACGTACCGGGATCAGGTGTTCGAGTCGGACTTGAGGGGCGCAGAACGCCTGAAGGCCTTTTTACCGGACCGGCTGCTGACGGTCATAGCGCTTCCGGGTTTTATCTGCTCATCACGCGCGGTCGTCAGCAGCGGCAGCTTGCGTTGCGTTTCGTTTCGCGTCGCATCGGAGCCTCCGCGGGACTCGCCGTGCGCCCGGCGCGGGTTATCGTTGACGGCGAATCTTTTCCGCGAGCGGGGCCCGTCCCCCGGCGATGATGTGGGCAGGGATTGTGCTCACGCCTGTGCCTCGTCCGGTTGCAAATCGGATCGGCGGAACAGTGGGCGCAGCGTGAGGCCCTCTTCCGCCAGGTTTTCCGTTCCGCCGGATTCGCGATCGACCACGCAGAGCACGGTGTCGATGATCGCGCCGCGGTCGCGCAGCGCTTTGGCCGAGAGCAGGATCTGCCCGCCCGAGGTTACCACGTCCTCGATTATCAACAGTCGCTGACCCTCGACCTTGCCACCTTCGGCCAGCTTGCAGGTGCCGTAGGCCTTGGCCTCCTTGCGCACGAAGAGGAGGGGCAGTCCCGTGCCCTGCGAGAGCAGTGTGCCGACCGGTATGCCGCCCATTTCCAGCGCGGCGAGCGCGTCCACGTCGTTCGGCACGAGTGGTTGCATGGCGGCCGCGATCTCGCGCAGCAGCACGGGATCCGATTCGAATAGGTACTTGTCAAAGTAGATGTTGCTCGTGGTTCCGGAGCGAAGCAGGAACTCACCGTGCAGTGTGGCGCGCGCGGCGATCCTGGCAGCCAGTTCTGTGTTAGCGCTCAACTGTTTTCAGGCGCAGGCCGCGCAGGTTCCGAAGAGTGTTATTTCGTGACTCTCTACCTTAAACCCGCAGGGCGCCGCCGGCCGGGTACCCAGCAGGCAGCCTTCCATTTCGTATACCTTCTTGCAGGCCGTGCAATAAAAATGGTGGTGGTGACGCAGGTTGGCCCGTTCGTAGGTCACGGGACGGCCGGGGATTTCGACGGGAACGATGATGCCGTCGGCGAGCAGGGCGTTGATCGTGCGGTAAACCGTAGCGATGCCCAGGCGCGGAACGTGTCGGCGGGCGCGGGCCAGCACGTCCTGAACGTCGAGCGGGCGGTTCGCGCGCTCGATGACGGCTCTAATCGTGTCTCGCTGGCGTGTACGACGTTGCATCATCCGAGGCAGCCCATAGTCCGGTCAGGGCGAGGCTTGATCAAGTCAATTGTCGCGGGGCAGGGCCAGCGGGGGAAGGGGCGGGGAAGAGAATGTGAAGCGAACGCCGCAGCGTTACTTCATCTTTTCTTCCTTGTAGATCACGTGCTTGCGCACTTTCGGGTCGTACTTCTTCATCTCAAGCTTGTCACCGTTGAGCTTGGGGTTCTTGGTGGTCGTATAGAAGTGCCCGGTTCCGGCGGTCGAAACGAGTTTGATGAGTTCTCTAGGCATGGACTGGCTCCAGTGGGACTATTTCTTCACGAAATCTTTTTTATCGGGATTGTCGTACATGCCGGATTTGAGATCCTTCACGCGAACCCACATGCGCCGTACAGTCCCGTCCGAGAAACGGACGCGCTTGCGCTGCATGTTGCATTTGAACGTCCGGCGGGCCACGCCGGTGATGTTCAGGCCAATACCACCGTTTTTCTTCGGCAGACCCTTGCGCGTAATCCGGTTTCCCGAGACCGTCTTGCGGTTGCCCTTTATATTCAGTTTCGCCATGATTCGTGCCCTTACGCTTCTGTGGAAAGAGCCGCAAACTATGCCGTATCGACCCCGGGCTGTCTACACCTTTTTTTCGCCCGCCGGCCTGTGCGGAGTCACGCGAGCGCGGAGTTGATCTGTCCCGACGGATAGTCCATATTCCATCTTCGGTCCATGAGCCATTTCTTCGCATATTTAGCGCGCATGAAGCACATCCAGCGTTGGGGGCTGATGCGCAATTCCGTTCCGGAGAATATTCAGGAACATAGCCTGGAAGTGGCCATGATCGGGCACGGTCTGGCCGTTATTCGCAATCGCTGCTTCGGCGGCAACGTCAATCCTGAGCGGGTCGCGCTGTTGGCCGTCTATCACGACGCGAGCGAGGTCATTACGGGCGACCTGGCCACGCCGATCAAGACGTTCAACCCGGAGATCAAGGATGCCTATAAGAAGATCGAAGGCGTCGCCTGCAAGAAGCTCTGCGATATGGTGCCGCGTGAGTTGCAGGAAGACTATCGTGGCATATTCGAACAGCAGGCTGACGACGTCGAGCATTGGAAGCTCGTGAAGGCTGCGGACAAGATTTGCGCTTACATTAAGTGCGTTGAAGAGCGCAAGACCGGCAACCAATCCTTCCACCGGGCGGAGCAGAAGATTCGTGAGCAGATCGCCGCGCTCGAGCAACCTGAGATCGAGTACTTCATGGTCCATTACGCCCCCAGTTTCTCGCTGACCCTCGACGAGTTGAACTAACGACTCCGCGTCGTAACCACGTTCAGTCTGTCTGAATAGGCGTTGCGGCTGAACGTTACGTAGCCCATGCCGCCATAAGCGTCCTCCACGCGGCGGGTATCCTGTCCGAAGTAAAACGGAATCCACGTCTTTCCCGTCTGGTAGAATTTTGATCCGATGGGGTGGCCGAGCAGCTTACGAGCGTCGGATTCGCCCATGCCGGCCATGCCCTTACCGAAGTTCGCCTTCACGGTTTTCTGAGGATAGGGCTCCTGCGATCCCTGTTGAAGTTCGTACATCGGTGACCGGCAGGCGGTCCTCGTCAGCAGGGCGAAAACAATGAAAGCGCTCGCGTGTGGGTCGTACGTCTTCATCTGGGGGTGTCCCAGTTGTTAGGTTGAGCACCTGCACACGTTCGATACTCGGCAAATTCCCCGGACTTGCAATTGATAAAGAATTATCAAATAGTGTCCCCGTGAACCTGTCCCGTAATAACTTTCGTTGTGGTGTGCTGTTGCTCGCCGGCATCACCGCGCTCGCCGCCCTCTCCGGCTGCGGACGTTCGAAGACGGCAGCGGCGGTGGACGACGGACGCCTGCGCGTTGCGGTCAGCATCCTGCCGCAAGTCGATATCGTCGGGTCTATCGGCGGCGATGCCGTGCAGATCGAGCTCATGGTGGGACCCGGCGATTCGCCGGAACGGTACGAGCCGTCGACGGCTCGGCTGCGCGCCTTGCGCGACACGGCCCTGTACCTGAGCATCGGCGTTCCGTTCGAGACCACCTGGCTTCCGCGCTTCGCCGCGATGAATCCCGGTATGCGCGTGGTCGACACGATCGCGGGTATTGACCGCATGCCGATGCTTGACGGACATGCGCATCATGGCGGTCACCCTGCGGCGCGGCACGACGATCAGGTCGATCCGCACGTCTGGCTCTCGCCGGCCCTGGTGAGACGACAGGCCGTTGTCATCACCGAGGCGTTGGTCAGTGCCCGCCCGGGGCGTGCGGCATATTTCCGGGAACGCATGGACGCCTTTGCGCAACGGCTCGACGAGCTGGACAAAGAACTGCGGGAGATACTGGCCGACCTGCCGTCGCGCCGGTTCATTGTTTTTCATCCCGCCTGGGGCTACTTCGCGCGCGATTACGATCTGGAAATGATACCGGTCGAGAGGGGCGGCCAGGAACCGAGCGCGGCGGAGCTTGCCGCGGTGCTCGACATTGCGCGCCGCGACAATATTCGTGTGATTTTTACGCAGCCGGAGGTCAGTTCGGCATCCGCCCGCGTCATCGCCGGGCAGATCGACGGACGCGTGGTGGAGATCAGCCCACTCGCAGGGGACCTGGACGGGAACCTGAAGCGTGTCGCACGGGCGATCGCGGCGGCCGTGAACGACGGATGACGACCGACGGAACAGAGGCCCCGGTATTGACGGTTTCCGGGATGAGCGCCGGATACGGGGACGAAACCGTGCTGGAGAAGATCAACCTGGTGCTCAATCGCCGGGACTTCGTCGGCCTGATCGGGCCCAACGGCGGCGGGAAAACGACCCTGCTGAAGGTCTTGCTGGGACTCGTGCAACCGACCGCCGGTGAGGTTCGCATCAACGGCCTTGCGCCCGGCCCGGCGCGCGATCAGATCGGCTACGTTCCGCAGGCGGTGGATGCCGACCGGCGCTTCCCGATCGGCGTGAAGGATGTCGTGATCATGGGATGTCTCGCAACACGCGGGCTGTTCCACGCCTATACGCGCGAGGATCGCGAGGCGGTGGACCGCATGCTGGACGAACTGGAGCTGCAGGATGTTCGCGATCGCCGCTTCGGCGACCTTTCCGGGGGACAACAGCAACGCGTCCTGATCGCCCGCGCGCTCGTGGCGGATCCCCAGATTCTCTTGCTCGATGAACCGACAGCGAGCGTTGATATTAAGGTGCGCGAGAATGTTTATGATCTGCTCTCGCGATTGAATGAGAGAATGACGATTCTGCTCGTCACGCATGACATGGGGGTTATCTCCTCCTACGTCAAGACCGTGGGCTGTCTCAACCGTGAGCTCCACTATCACGGCAAGAAAGAGATCACGACGCAGATGCTGGAAGACGCCTATCACTGCCCAGTGGACCTGATCGCGCACGGCATTCCGCATCGCGTGCTTTCCGATCACGACCACGCACATTGAGGGACGGCAATGTTTGAAGCATTTGAATACGAGTTCATGCGCAACGCACTGGCGGCCGGGATTCTGGCAAGTGTGGCCTGTGGCGTCATCGGCTCGTTCGTCGTGCTGAACCGCATCGTCTTTCTCAGTGCGGGGATCGCCCATGCGGCCTATGGCGGCATCGGACTCGGATTCTTCTTCGGTTTCAACCCGGTCATCGGCGCGGTCGGTTTCAGCCTGGCTGCGGCGCTGGGCATGGGCGTCGCGCAACGTCGCACGGGACAGCGCGCCGACACGCTGATCGGGGTCATGTGGGCGATTGGCATGGCGCTGGGCGTCATCCTGGTTGATCGCACGGCCGGGTATAAGACGGACCTGATGAGTTATCTCTTCGGCAGCATTCTGACCGTGCCGTCCGGTGACCTGGTGATCATGCTTGTGCTGGATGTGGTCATTATCATTGGAACCGGGCTCCTATATAAGGAACTACTGGCCATCTCGTTCGACGAGAACCATGCCGTCGTACAGCGTGTTCCCGTAACCGCAATATATCTCGTGTTTGTGTGCATGATCGCCCTGACCGTCGTGATGCTGATGCGTGTTGTGGGCCTGATTCTCTTGATTGCGCTGCTCACGATGCCCGCCGCGATCAGCGCCCTGTTCGTTCGCGACATGCGCCGCATGATGGTGGTCGCCGGGCTTGTCGGTGCGGCATTCACCTCGGCCGGCCTGTGGCTGTCCTACACGTTCAACATTGCGTCCGGCGCGACGATCATCCTGCTCACCGCCGCTGTATTTCTGGTCTGTCTCGTCGTGCGCCGTGGCCTGAATGCGTAGCTTATTCTTTCAGGACCGCTAGGCCTCGCTGGGGACTCCGTGGTGAAGCAACCCCGCCCAGACAAGACAGTGGAACGCTCAGCTCCGCGCGACGCGATATAACCGGCGCACCACGCCCGCCAGTGCGGCCACCCCGATGATGCCCGCCCAGTATTCGAAGCCTTCCGGTGCCATCGCGATCACATCCGTGCTCTGCGCCGCCGCGAAGGGAATCGCGAGCAGGATACCCATCAGTGCCTCACCCGCGATGAGGCCCGACGCAAAGAGTAGGCCGTTCGTGGAAGGCGTGCCCGCGCGACGCTGGATGGCCGATGCCAGCAGGCCGCCGAGCAGGATCGGCACCGTCAACTCCAGCGGCAGATAGATTCCCACCGCCACGGCGAGTACCGGCATTCGAAAAGCGCTGCCACGTGCCTTCAAGACGTTGTCCGCGAAGATAATCAAGATCGCGACCACCATCCCGATAATGATCATGCCCCACTCCAGATCGCGCTCGAAGACACCGCGCGCAACGGCATGCATCAACGTGGCCTGTGGGGCAGAGAGCACCTCGGCGGGATCCATTCCCGCACGCGGCAGACTTGTGCCGAGTCCATACGCGCGGTAGAGCAGGCTCAAGACCGGTGCGAGCGTCACGGCCGCGACGCCGACCCCGATCATTTGCATGATCTGCTGCTTGTAGGGCGTCGCACCCAACATATGCCCCGCCTTGAGGTCCTGCAGGTTATCGCCCGAGATTGCCGCGGCGCAGCACACGACGGAGCCGACCACAATGGCCGTCGCGGCCGCCACCGTGCTGGATGCATTCTCGACGCCGAGCAGGAGCGAGAGCAGCAGCGCTGTCAGCAGGATCGTCGCGATGGTGACGCCCGAGACCGGGTTCTGCGACGAACCGACCAGCCCGGCCATGTACCCGGCCACGGCTGAGAAAAGAAAGCCGGCGACAACGGCCAGAACCAGGCCAAGCGCAATCACGGCCGCGTGCGTGCCGGCCCCGGTGCCGAGCGCCGCGCGATCGATGATGCGCAGGTAGACCAGGACCAGCGGGCAGAGGCAAAGCGCGGTCATGATTAGGACGGAACGGAAGGAAATATCCTGCTCAGCCTGCGGTAGACCCTCGCCGTCGGCGTTGCGCGCATGGGCGCGCATAGAAGCGCGAATGCCGTCACCGATTGGTTTCAGCAGGGCCAGCAAGGCCCAGAGTCCGCCGATGACCATCGCGCCAACCCCGATGTAGCGAATCTTGGTTGTCCAGATTGCCAGAGCCGCGTCGTAACCCGTTTTGCCGTCCGGCAGTCCGTGTATCGCGGAGAAGATCGGGATGCCGACCAACCAGGCGATGGCGCCGCCGCCGAAGACCAGCACCGCGATGTTGAGGCCCACGATGTAGCCCACGCCCACAAGGGCGGGCGAAAGGTTGCACCCGAACGGAACGAGACTGCGTCCCGCGGTCCAGGCCGTAGCCATGGATCCGGCGGCGATCTTCAGGCCGGACTGGGCTAGCTTGATTCCGCCGGCGACGACGGCGGCGACGGCGATATGGCGCAGGCCCGCACCACCCGCATCGCCGGCCTTCAACACCTCCGCGGTTGCGACGCCTTCCGGGAAGCGAAGCCGCTCCTCCAGGATCAGGGCCCGGCGCAGCGGGATACTGAACAGCACGCCCAGCATGCCGCCGATGCCGGCCAGGGCGGTGACCTCGAAGTAGCGAAACCCTTCCCAGTGACCCATCAACACCAGCGCCGGAATGGTGAAGATGACGCCCGCGGCGAGCGACTCACCGGCGGACGCCGCGGTCTGAACGAGATTGTTTTCCAGGATGTTTGACCGACGGAACAGGCGCAGCAACCCCATCGAGATAACCGCTGCGGGGATCGACGCGGATACCGTCATGCCCACCTTCAGGCCCAGGTAGGCATTGGCCGCCGCGAGCAGGGCGGACAACGCGATCCCCAGCACAACGGCCTTGACCGTGATTTCGCGCATGGCCCTGGACCTCAATGCGTTCGCTGAATAATATAGTCGGCGAGATTCAACAGCGGCTCCGCAGCGCAGTCCCCCGCCTTGAGCACCTGTGTCGCGGTCTGGACAAACTGGGCCGCCATTTCGCGCGAGCGGTCCAGGCCATGCACGGCCACGCAGGTTAATTTCTCTCGCTCGGCGTCGCTGCCTGCCGGTTTGCCGATCACCGCCGCGGTCGACGTGGCGTTCAGCACATCGTCCGCTATCTGAAAGGCGAGGCCGATATTCAAGCCGTATTCGTCGAGTTCCGCGAGTGCCTTCTCCCCGGCGCCGGCGGCGATGGCGCCCATGCGCGTTGCCGCACGGAACAGGAGCGCCGTCTTGTGCTTATGGATATAATAAAGCGTCTCGGCGGAGGGCCGCGTGCCCTCCGCGGCGAGATCTTCGACCTGTCCGCCCACGACACCCTGGCTGCCGGCGGCCTGCGCCAACTCGGTGACGAATGCGCCGGGCGCATACGGTCCGGGTGCCGGCTGTTCCGCGGCCCACTCAAAGGCCAGCGTCTGTAATGCGTCGCCAGCCAATACGGCGTTGGCTTGGCCGAATACCACGTGGCTGGTCGGCTGGCCACGCCGCAGGTCGTCATCGTCCATGCAGGGCAGATCGTCGTGGACCAACGTATAGGTATGCAGCAGCTCGATCGCCAATCCTGGCATGAGCGCGGCATCGCCTGCTGCCCCGGCCGCTTCCGCCGCGGCCAGACACAAAATCGGACGCAAACGCTTGCCGCCGTTGAAAACACTGTAGCACATGGCTTTGTGGATCACATCGGGCCGCGTATCCTCCGCCGGCATCCGCGCCTTCAGCGCCGCATCGACCCGCGCCCGCTGCTCGTCCAGGTATGTCTCGATCTCCACGCTGTTCAAGATATGGGCGTTGAAATCGGGGACAAGCAAAATCGGGCTGACTTCCATTTTGAAGGAATAGGGCCGCCTGATCTGTGAACCCTGCTGGCCCTTCGTCGGCCTGGATACAGAATGCCGACTCTCTTTCTGCGGCTAGGCTAAGATGCAAAAGTGCAGGACTTTACAGAACGGAACCGCTATCCTTACGAAAACAAAATGACGACGTCTGATTATATTCCCACCCGTGACGACGCCTGGAAGCTGCTCAACGAGTACAATTCCAACGACGCGCTACTCAAGCACGCGCTCGCCGTCGAGGCCGCGATGCGCTATCAGGCGCGCAAGCATGGTGAAGACGAGGAAGCCTGGGGCGTGATCGGTCTGATTCACGATCTCGATTACGAACGTTATCCGGAGCGACATTGCGAGGTGACGCGCGAGATCCTGGAGGAACGGCAATGGCCGCCCGAGTACATCCGCGCCGCGTTATCACACGGCTGGGGGATCTGCACCGATCTCGAACCGCAGACCTTGCTTGAGAAAACGCTCTACGCCGTTGATGAACTGACGGGTTTCGCAACCGCCTGCGCGCTGGTCCGACCCTCCCGCAGCGTCAGCGATCTCGAGGTGAAATCGATCCGCAAGAAATGGAAAGCGAAGCAGTTTGCCGCCGGCGTCGACCGTGAGCTCGTTGAACGCGGCACCGCGATGTTAGGCGTCGAATTGAACGACCTGATGCAGGAAGTCGTCCTCGCCATGCGCGAGGTCTCGGATGAGCTGGGGCTCTGACGCCTGCCCCTGACCGCCACGGCATACACATCGACATCGCCGCCGATTAGACGGAATGTTGCTGCGTTCGCCTGATCGGCGACACCGGGCCGAGATATAGCGGTGAATCGTATTAGACCGTCTCCACGGCGCACTTGCCAGACCCGCCCGCCGACCGTATAGTTCCGCGTTTTCCCGACCGGGAATCAGGAGCGAGAGAAGATGCCTACATACGACTACGAATGCCAGAAATGCGGACATACGTTCGAGAAGTTTCAGAGCATGTTGGATGAGCATTTGAAACGGTGTCCGGAGTGCAAGGGGAAGCTTAAGCGCCTGATCGGAACCGGGGCCGGAGTCATCTTCAAGGGCAGCGGGTTTTACGAAACGGATTACCGCAGCGATAGTTATAAGAAGGGCGAGAAGGGCGAGAAGGGCGAGAAGGGCGAGACGAGCGACAAGGGGGATAAGGGCGAGTCGAAGAAGTCCGATGGCGAGGGGGGTAAGGCGAAGGCGGATTCGGGGAGCGGGGACTCAGGGAAGAAGACGGAATCGAAGCGTGAGAAGAGCGCCGCCAAGAGCGAGAAGGGGAAGAGCGATTCATGAGGCGGGCCGGAGAGGCCCGCGCTTTTTGCGAACCCACGTCGGTTGTTACTGCGCGCGGGTCCGCTTCTCAAGCTCCTTGAGCGCCTCGTCTGCGTGCCCCAGCATTCGCGCCAGCATCACATCCGGTGCCCTGCCCTTGAGCGCCTCGAGGTAGTCCACGTACAGCTCGACCGCCGTCTTGAATTCATCCCCGCGCGCGATGGCCAGCGATCGAAACGCGGCCACGCGGTCGCGCACCAATAGCCCGAGCCAGGGCTCGGATCGCATCCCGATCAGATGCTTGAGCTCGAGCGTTGCCGGCAGATCCGCGTCCCCGGGTATGCCATGTTTGCCGCGCCGCAGAACCTGCTCAGCACGAAAGGTTTTCAACACACTGGCCGGCAGGGTACCGGGCGAGAAGATCACGCGGTTCTGCCGAGCGAGCCAGGTATCCCAGGCGCGTTCGACATCTTCGGCGTTCTCGCTGGCCGGCACATGTTCAATAAACCACGGCAGGCCCGGTGCGCGTCCCGCGGCGATTTCGTTAAAGAGCGATTCGATGTTCGCTTCGACTCCTTCGAACGATAGAATCCAGGCCATGATCATGCCGTACGCCGGGCGCCGGTCGGCGTGATCTTTGACCACCGTTTTTGGGGCGACGAGTTCCACAAGCTTACGCACCCGGCCCTTACTGCGGCGCAGCAGGATGCGGTCGTAGTTGCGCGCGCGGATATCACGGTAGAGCGATTGCCCCAAGCCCTCCGTCAGCCAGCGCGGCAGAACACCTTCCGGGTCCACCGCACCAGACCGGACGCCGGTGAGCACATGTCGCGATACAACCACCCAGGCCAGTGCATTGAGTACATCATCCGTCGCGACCTGATCCGGATTCGTGATTCTGATTCCCTGCTGTAGCCGCTTGCCGACCAATCGTTGGAAATGGGTAACGCTACCCGAGCGGGACGGATCCCTGTCCAGCGCGATGCGAAGGCCGGACCGTTCGCCGAACGCTGCCTCGTGTCGCAATGTGCGGTCGATGCGATCCAGGGCGTCCTCGGCCAGACGCCCCGCGCGCATCATATCGACCCGGTTCCGGCCGACAATCGCGATCCGGCGTTTCGCGGAGTGAATGGTGTGAATCTGATCCGCATCATCCGGCGCCAATCGATCATGCAGATCATCCGCCGGCGCCGATGATGTGATGATCAATGCCGCGAGTCCCAAAGCGCGTATTTTGACCGTCCAGTTCACTTACCCGTCCCGCGGCATATGTTAGACCAGTGGACGACGGGATGCCAGACGTGTCCTCCAGGAGCGAAGCGACGGCGCAGGGGATGCGGATAGGCCTTCACCTGCGTCGTCCTCCGCTGGGCCGGATCTACTCGTTCCGCTGCTCTGCAGTTGCTTCCAGCGGTGTCCGCCCTTATCGTATGTCGAACGTCATGAAAAAGGTAAAGAAAACAACGGTTGGAAAGGTGCATGTGGATGCGCTGGCCTATACGGCGGGTGATGATGCGGCATTGGATACCGTTTTGATCGAGGCCGACTGCATCGGCACCGCGGCACATGTTACCATGCTGGCGCGCATGCCGCTGAAGCCGAAACTGTTTTCGCCCGCCGAACGGACGCGGGTCGTGAAAGAATTAGTGAAGATCATCGGCCAAGCCCGGAAGGGGGCCTTCAAGATCAGGGCCACGGACCAGGATGTGCACATGGCCGTCGAACGGCATCTGATCGCGCAACTGGGCGATCTCGGCAAGCGCGTCCATACCGGCCGCAGCCGGAACGATCAGGTGGCCGTCGATATTCGGCTCTATGCGCGCGACGAGCTGAGCGACATCATGGAAGCCGCTCTCGCACTGGCCGATATCCTGGTGGCCTGGGCCGCAAAACATGAAGACCTGCCGATGGTGGGCCGCACGCATATGCAACCGGCGATGCCGAGTTCCGTGGGGTTATGGGCGTCCGCGCACGCCGAAGCGCTGCTGGAAGATGTTTCGTTGCTGACCGCCGCATATGATTTGACGGATCGGTCCCCGCTGGGTTCCGCCGCGGGCTACGGTGTGCCGCTGCCGATCGACCGGGCGTTAACGGCGAAGCTGCTGGGATTCGGCGCCATGCATCACAACGTGCTGCATGCGAGTAATACGCGGGGCAAGTGCGAGTCGATCGTTCTGTCCGCATTGGCGCAAGTGATGATCACGCTCTCGCGGCTGGCACAGGACCTGATGCTCTACACGATGCCGGAGTTCGGGTACTTCACGCTACCCGCGGAATACTGCACGGGCAGCAGCATCATGCCGCAGAAGAAAAACCCGGATGTACTGGAGCTGCTTCGCGCACGGGCGATTCGGATCGCGGCCGACGCCTCGGCCGCGGCACAAATCACCGCGTCGCTACCCAGCGGCTACAGTCGGGATCTACAGGAGACGAAGGCGCTGTTATTGAATGGTCTGCAGGCGACGGCGGCGAGCATCGCGATCATGCAGCCGATTGTCCGGAGGATGAAAGCGAATCGGAAGGCCCTCGCAAATGGGTTTACGCCGGAGGTGTTTGCCACCGACCGGGCGCTTGAGCTCATGGCCGACGGCACGCCGTTCCGCGATGCATATCGGCAGGTGAAGGACAACCTGGACTCCCTGGCTGACCGCGACCCGCAGCAGGTGCTGGCGCTGAAAACTCACGTCGGTGCTCCGGCGGGGCTTGATCTGACGGCGATGGCCACTAAGATTAAGGCTGAGGCACAGGCGGTTCGCAAGCAGCGGCAGTCCGTGCAGCGTGCCGTTTCGAGATTATTGGGAGTGCCCGGGCCGCGCCGCTGAGCGCGGCCCAGATTTCTACATCAACCAGGAACCAGGAGACGATGTGCATAGACGAGTAAATACGTGGTTTGTCTTGGCTGCCGTTGTGGCAGGTGCGTGGATCGGCGCGGACGTTTTCGGCCAGGCTGAACCGGCTGTCGCCGCGGGTACGGCCGAGGTCAACATTACGTGGTCGGACATGATGAAGTACGGCGGTATTCCGATGAAGGTCATCATCGCCCTATCGGTCGGCATGATCGCCCTGTTCTTTTACTTTGTCTTCGTGATGCGTCGCCAGGTGGTGACGCCGCGGGGCATGAAGGAGGAGATACTTGATAAGATCTCGTCGGGCAACCTGAGCGATGCGCGACTCGTCTGCAGCCAGAAACCGTCGCCGCTCGCGGAGGTGACGCTGGCGGGGCTGAACTATGTGCAGGCTGTGCCGATGGTCGATCCGTCGTTGCTGCAGGACGTCTTCGAGTCGGAGGGCAAGCGCCAGGGTGCCGCGATCCAGGACCCCACGCAGTACATGCTCGATATCGGCGTGGTTGCGCCCATGATCGGATTGCTGGGAACCGTGATCGGTATGTTTCGCGCCTTCCAGGGCGTGGCGGCCGAGCTGGCGCAGGCGCGACCGGTGATGCTCGCCGAGGGCGTCTCGATGGCGCTGGTGACGACCGCGGCCGGATTGGTGGTCGCGATTCTTGCGATGATCATCTACGCGTTGTTCCGCGGCATCTCCGGCCGACTCATCTCGCATCTCGAGGCGTCGGCACGCGAGATTCTGACCGCGATTCTCAGGACGGGCGAACACAGTGAACTTTCGTGATTCCGCACGGCCGCCTTCGGCGGGATTCCAGATGGCTCCGATGGTGGACGTCGTCTTCCTGTTGCTCTGCTTTTTTGTGACGAGTCAGGTCTTCTCCCAGTGGGAGATGGAGATCGACATCACGCTTCCGACGGCTTCGACCGCCGAGGCGCCCAGGCGCCTGCCGGGTGAGATCATCCTGAACGTATTTGAAGACGGCACGGTGGTGGTCAACGGACGGCGCTTCGATGACGCTGAACTCGCCGATTTGCTGAGCCGTGTAGCCGAACTCTTTCCCGGGCAGCCGGTCCTGATTCGGGCCGATGCCAAGACGGACTACGAGTTTGTGATCAAGATGCTCGATATCTGCCGCCGGTCCGACATCTGGAACATTTCGTTTGCCAGCAGCGTTGCGCGTGCGCCTGATTCTTCATGATCCGTGCTGACCAGACGTGGCACGGCCTGTCCGCATGCGTTGTGCCCGGTTGCGAAGCAAGCGGTGTGGCAGCTTCGACCGTCGGACGAACCTGCCGCGCAGCTGGCGCGGGCCGAAAACGCCGCGGCAGGGCGTTCCAGGGGCGGACGCTGTGGCTGATCGTGTGCATCGCGTTCGTCACGGCCGGCGGCGTCGCGGCCCAGACCCTGGCACCGGAGGAGCATCTCCAGTTCGCGGATGGATTGTATGCACGCCAGATGTACGACGTTGCGCTGGCGGAGTACACGCAGTTCATCAAGGCGAATCCCGCCAGCAAGAGCGGCGCCGCCGTCTATTTTCGTATCGGGGAATGCCAGCGCAAGCTGAAGAATCCGCCCGCGGCGGAGAAAGCCTACCACAGGGTTTACGCCAAGTACCCGCAAAGCACGTTTATCCATCGCGCCCTGTTTCGTCGCGCCGAGATCTTTCTGGATGCGGGCATGGACGCTGCCGCCGTTGACTTGCTGGGGAAGCTGATTGCCGCCAAGCCGCCTGCGGAGATCGCGCCGGCCGCACATTATCTCCGCGGCGAAGCTTTGCAGAAAATCGGCGATCCGGAGGAGGCGCACAAGGCGTTCAAGGCCGTGGTCGACACATACTCGACGTCGCCCTTCGCGGCGTATGCCCTGATCAAGCTCGGCCAGACGTCGGGCGCGAATACGAAACAGGCGATCGAACATTTTACAAAGGCGATCAAGGCGGCGACAACGGATCGTCTCGCGGCCGAAGCCTGGTTCCAATTGGCCGAGGTGCATTTTCGCGCCAGGGCCTATGAAGAGAGCGCCAGGGCCTACGAGCAACTACTGAAAATGTACCCGAAGGACACGCGCGCGGCGGAAGCGCAGTTGCAGGCGACGTGGGCCTTTCATAACACGGGCTTGTATGCCGAGGCCCTGCGCCGCGCGGCGGATGCCGAGAAGCGGAAATACGACGACGGCGCGCGCGACGAATGGCTCTACGTCCGGGCCAACAGCGAGCGACTGCTGCTCAAGTACGCCGCCGCGGTCAAGTCATACCAGGCGCTGTTGACAGACACTCCGAATAGCGCGTACGCGCAGGCGGCGGCTTATGAGCAGGCGTTGGTTTACCATCGTAAGCGCGATCATGCCGCGGCGATCACACGCCTGAAGCAGGTGACGTGGACGGAGAAGTTCCAGCGCGACGTTTTCTGGTTGCTGGCGGAATCGCACGCGGCACTCGATCAGCAGGACGATGCCATTCAGTACTATCGCAAGCTGGTCGAGGAGCATGCCGAAGACAAGCTGGCGCTGGACGGGCGTTATCGCCTGGCACATTTGCTGCAAACGCGCGGCCAGTTCGGCGCTGCCGCGGCGCAGTATCGAATCCTGGTCGAGAAGCATCCGACGAGTGAGCTGGCACCGCGCGCGTTGTTTGCGGCGGGGTATTGCCTGGCACGCGAGGGTGAACACGCCAAGGCCGTGCGCGATTGGGCACGGGTCATCAAGAATCATGCAAAAAATCCGATTGTTGAGCAGGCCCTGTTTCAGAAGGCGATGAGCGAAGTGCGGCTTGAACGCGACAAGGACGGTCAGGCCACGTTGCGCCTGTTGTTGAAAGGCTACCCGGCGACGAAACATCTCGCCGACGCCCGGTTCTGGTTGGGCGTCTTGCTGAAGGATGCCGCCAACTTCAAGGAGGCGGAAGGCGAACTGCGCGCGGCGGTGAAGTTGGCGGAGGATCCCGACCTGAAGCGTAAAGCGCAGTTCCAGCTTGCGCTGACGTTACAGAAGCTGAACAAACAGGCGGAGGCGGCGGATCTGTTGCAGGTGCTGCTCGCATCGCCGATGCAGGACCGTTTCACGCCGTCGCTACTGCAATGGGTGGCGCTGCAACGGCTCGAGACAAAGAAGTATGCCGCGGCGGCGGGGGTCGCGATGCAACTGGTGGAGAACGCCGACGACAAGCGATGGAAGCTGATCGGATGGAGTCTGGCGGGTAAGGCCTACGACGCGCTGGGCGACGCGCCGAAAGCGATCGAGGCCTATAAAAAATCGATGGCGTCCGGCATCCAGGCGCCTCATACGGCCGAGACCTCGTTGCGACTGGGCGAATTGCTGATGAGCGTGGCCACGCCGGAGAAGGCGGACGACGGCCGCTTTGCAGCGGAAGTCTATCTTGAGCGCGCGGCCAAGCTTGCATCGCAGGACGGGCAACTGGCAATCCGCGCGGCGGCTTATGCCGGGCTGGGTCGGGCCGCGCAGGCGCGCGAGGCGAACGACGAGGCGGCACGCTATTTCATGAGTGTCGCGTTGCTTTTTGATGATGCGCAGCTGGTGCCGGAATGTCTGCACCGCGCGGCGGCGTGTTACGCTGCGGTCGGGAACGAGGCCGCGGCGAAGAAGGCGATTGAGGATCTGGTTGCACGGTATCCCAAAAGCAAATGGGTGCCGAAGGCAGAGGGCGGGTAGCTTGAGGAATGGCACAATGAATGGCCGAGTTCTGTTGCCGGCGCAGGCGGAAACGCCGAATCGGCCGGCGACGTGGGCGGTGCCGATGGAGACGGCGGGTGTCCCGAGCTTGAACAAGGTGGATGACGCGTTGTATCGCAGCGCACAGCCGTCCGCGGTGGGGATGCGGAATCTAAGGAAGAGGGGAATCGAAACGGTGGTCAACCTGCGTTCGTTCATCTCGGCTCGCCAGGCGCCCGGAGGAGAAGGAGATCGTGCGGGCTCTAAGAATCGTTTCGAACCCACCGGCCCGCAAACCGAATCCGCCTGTGGCGGACAAGCCCTTGAACCCCTGAATCCTTAACCCCGAAGCGTCTCCCATGGGAATCTTTAGTAACGAAAACGACACGCATTACCGGAAATGGGTGAACCTGATCCCGACGTTATTCGTTCCGGGCTCGGCGCAGTTTCTGAGTGGCCGGCGCATGGTCGGAATCTCCTGGTTCGTGGCGATCGTCGCGGTGACGGTGATTGCGGCGTGGCAGATCGTATCGCCGACGGCGACGTATGACGGCCGGATGCGGACGTTCCTCGACATCCTGTCCTACGCCATCTGGATCTGCGTTTTGATCGACGCCTTTCGCCAACCGATGCCGCGCATGGGGCCCCGCGGGTGGATCAACTACCTGTTTGTCTGTTTTCTGATAACCGTTGTCCCCGCGCTTGCGGTTCGGGAACTGGTGGTGGAACCGTATCGCGTTGTT
>CAJWTS010000019.1 GCA_913047795.1 uncultured Verrucomicrobiota bacterium
GAATACTGACGGCGACGGCCTGGTTGCCGCTGCAGCCGCTCAGCCCGGCGACGAGCGGCAGAAAAATCGCCAGCGCGATGACTTCGTCCAGCACCGTGGACTTGAACACGGCGATGACGCTGACGGAGAGCGCGAGCAAGAAGATATTGGGAACGAGGTAGGCGAGGCGTCCCGCCGCACGCGACAGGGTCGACATGGTGCGCAATTCTTCACCACCCACAATACCACCAAACCGCGCGAGGGCCTTGTCCGACAGTTCGCCGTGGGTCTCTTCGACGTCGGAACGCCGCACAACGCCCTCGAGCAAGCCGGCGGCGTCGACGACCGGCACCGCGCTGTAGCGATTGTGGTCAAAAAGGCCTTCGAGTTCCTGGAGTGGCGTGGCGATCGTCACGACATCGGGGTCTGACATCAGGAGCGAAGAGAGCGGTTCGGAGCCGGGCGCAAGCAGCAGGTCGCGCAGTCGCACGACGCCCTTGAACCGTTCGTCGGCGTCCGCGACGTAGATGTAGCGCACGTCATAGTCGGCATAACGTTCCCGGTTCGCGCGCAGATCTTCGATTACGTCACCGATACTCGTCTGACGCGAGTACACGAGGTACTCCGTCACCATGATACCGCCCGCGGTGTCGGCCGCATACTCCAGACGCTCGCGAACGTCAGACGCCTCTTCGGGCGCCATGCGGTCCAAAATAGCGGCGGCATCGTCGTCCTCGAGTTCCCCCAGGATGTCGGCCTGGTCGTCGGACTCGAGTTCGTCGACAATGGCTGCCGCGCGATCGGCCGGCAGCTCCTCGATCACGTCGGCCGCCTGCTGGTCGGCAAGATGCTGGATCAGTTCCGCCGACAGGTCCGGCGGCAGAAGCTCGAACAGGCTTTGTTGGACCTCGTCGTCAAGGCGCGAGAGGGTATAGGCCACATCAGAGGGTTGCAGGCCCTGGATAAATGCGACCACGTGGTCCCGATCGCCGGTCGCGACCAGTTCCTCAACCTCTTTCCATGTTGCGTGCTGGGTAGCTTCTTCGGCCATGTTTCGCCCTCGTCCTGATTCCGCGTCTGGCCTCGCATGCTAACAGCTAGCGGTGGCACCTGACAATTTCCGAAGAAGAGCGAGAATCGACGCCTGACTACGGCCATGTCGCGGCCACGCGGCTGTGGCGCACCCGGCAGCGAACAGCTCAGGAGCGTGCCGAATCACTCACGACGCGTCGGGCCGGTACTTTTACACGGAATGTGCACGACAAAGCGGCTGCCCGGCATGCGGATCGGGCTGGGCGGGATTCCGGCTGATGAAGCGCCAGAAACGCGTCGAGGCGATCCTCGTCGGCATGGACGGCAAGGGGCATGCCAGCTCGGGACTGAAAGATCGGCTCCGATAGCCGTGGCACGCTAGCGTGTGTTCAGCAAGCGCTGCAGCATCACGTCGCACATTGACAACGCGCGAATGGCATGTAGCCCGGCTTTCCAGTTGCCGCCGGTTCGGAATTCGGACAGGCGCTTGCCGTCGCCATCGACGAAGGCCACCCAGGCGCCGCTATCGTCGATGATCATGTAGCGCTGCGTCCAGTCCCACACACGGTGAAAGTTGTTCCAGTAGCGAATCTGACCCGTCAGTTCGTACATGCGCAGCAACACGATCATGGCTTCGGACTGAGCCCACCAGTAAACCGTCTGATTTGTCGCGCGGCCACGATAGGGACCGGTGAAGAACACCGCGCCGTCCTTGGATACGCCGTTCTCCAGGATCGCTTCCGTCAACCGGGACATCCACGGCAAGAAATCGGCCGCGTCGCGTCCCAGCACACGCACGGCCTCGTACGCATACCAGACCAATTCGGCGTTGTGCGCATAGCAGGTGGTCGTATTCAACGAATCGTCAGCCGGGATCACGCTCCAATCCCGCTCCAGGGCGTAGTAAGCGTTGCCGCCGGAATTCGGGATCTCGAACCGATCGGTCAGGATCTTGAGCAACTCTTCCAGTCGCTCGCGGTAGACCGGCTTCGGGTCCACGCCGTAAAGCGTCGCCAGCGCGAGCATCATGTGCATCTGCAGACCGCCCGACTTCACGCGGTTCTCGTCACTCTCCGGGGACCGTTCGTAATTGGCCAGGTAGCCCCCGTGGGAGGTGTCGTGACCGGTCGCGTCGACGACCGCAAACGTGCGGCGTGCCAGGTCCAGCGCCTCCGCGCGCTGCGTCAGGCGATAGGTCTCAGCCAGAACATAGATGGCGTACACCTGACCCAGCGTACCCTTGTGCAGGCCCGCGGGGATGCCCGCGGAATTCAGTTCCCAAAGGAAGCCGCCGGCCTCCGAATCCCAATAATTGGAAGCCAGGTATGCCAACCGCCGATCGAGTTCATCGGACATGCGTTTGCGCTCCAGACCGAGCCGTCCGCGGTTCACGCCGACGGCGAAGCCATAGACGCCGCGCAGGTACACGACCATATTGCGCGTCGTGTCTCCGGTCGGCTCGAGCGATTCGTCAAGGACCGGAAGAAACCCCCGGTATGCGTCCTTGAGCAGACGACGCGAGGTCCAGAATGGCAGGGACTGATCCTCAAGTCGCGTTCGGACCTGCCATCCGACGCGTTCCAACTCGTGGCGTGGTACCGTGGGCGGCGATGCACAGCCGGAACACAACAAGACGGTGATCAATCCACCGAACACGGCAATTTGATACTTTGCGGCCCCACGGCCCGGCGTTATCGTGATGTTAGACATGCTCCGCCTCTCTCCTAATACGTAGGTATATAGGACTCGTCCGTCCCGCATCAAGCAGTATGCAGCCGGAATACTCGATTGAATACAATCCACGTCGCGAGCGTCCAAGCCATGAGACAAAGTGAAGAGAATCGAAAGATTGTGGAAGATCTCGTGGACAGAGCTCGTGATGGGGACGAGGACGCCTTCGGGGAACTGATGCAAATGTACTATGAACGCACGTATTCGGTCGTCTTTAACCTGTTGCACAACATCGAGGACGCTCGCGATGTTACGCAACAGACATGGATCAAGGCCTGGAAAGGGCTCGCACGATATCGCGGCAGTTCGGAATTCTTTACGTGGATCTACCGCATTGCAACGTTCGCCGGGTACGACTTCCTACGCAAACGCGGTCGGCGCAAGGAATTCGGAGTTGAGGACGATGCCGTCTTCGACAGCATGCAGGACGTCGATGCGCCGGCCTCGAAGACGTCACGCCCGGACCACGAACTCGAACGCCAGGAACTGCGCACGGCCTTTTTCACGGCGCTCGATAAACTCAGCCCCAAGCACAAGACGGTCCTTGTACTGCGCGAAATCGAAGGTCTCTCGTATGACGAGATCGCAGAAGCCACGAAGAGCCGGCGCGGCACCGTTATGTCACGACTCTTCCATGCCCGCCGCAAAGTCCAGGAACTGATGCAGGAGCAACCATGAATATGAATCGGAAGCAAGCCATGCGCTGGATCAGTCGCTCCATCGACGGCGACCTCTCGGCCGACCAGGAAAAACAACTGGCCGCTTACCTCGCCGATCATCCGGCCCTGCGCGCCATGCGCGACGAATGGACCTCGTATGGCGACTCGATGCGCTCCGAGATTGTCGCGAACCCGCCCCCGGCGACGGCGGCCTGGAACGACGTTCGGCGCGAAATTCGACGGATGGACACGCCCCGTGAGGTAACGATTCCCTGGCGTGCCACCGTGGGTTGGGCAACGGCACTCACCGTCGTGATGCTGGGCTGGGCCAGATTCATGCCCACATCGCCGGCCGACACCGGGAGCGATGGCGAAGGCAGCGATGTTGAAATGGTGGATACCGACTTGAGTGACGCTACCGTCATGGTCTATAAGGACACGGCAACCGACTGGGTGATCATCTGGGTCGAAGGCCCCGATGGGAATCCATCCGATTTATGACCCGCACGCTACATTCCATGCGACAGGGCGCCGCCATCGGCATGTTGCTGATCGGCGTCGCAGCCATCGACGTCCGCGCCGACAAGGTGACCATCGACGCCACCGTGATCCTGGCGTCGAACAACGACGGACAGACCGATTCGCGCTTGAGCGCGATAGCGCCCAAGCTCAAGAAGATCTTCGGCTTCAGATCCTACAAACACTTCGGCGGCGGCAGCGCAACGATCGGCCAATCTGGCCGTGGCACGGTGAAGCTCGGCGGCGGCGGACGTCTCGCGATTAAGGCCGAGCCCGCTAAGACCGGCAAAATTCGCCTCGGCCTGCAGTGGGACCGCGGCGGCGCCACCGTGATCAAGACCACTGTCGTGAAGCGCCGCGGCGAGACGATCATCCTCGGCGGCCCTCCACACGGCGGAGGAAAGCTGATCATCCATATCGTTCTGCACTAGCCCGCGTCGCGTCCTCCGCGGCCCGTCCACTGCCTCTCGATTCCCGACCCTTTACCCTGAACAATCGTAACTTTTTTCATACCCGATTGAATATCCTTCCTATCGCCGGCGTCGTATCAGGCAACAAGACGCAAGAAAGGAACTACGGTTATGAAAGCAGCAATCGCTACACTGGGAATCTGTGGGGCACTTCTGACAACAGCGGCTACGCCGTCGCAGGCTGGCGACAAGACTGTGGCGGCCGCGGCGGGCTTTATAAGTGGGGCCCTCTTCCACCACATTACGCATCCCCATCACGTCGCTCGGCACGTCGAAAGACACGTCAGCCATCGCGTCAGCCGCCATTCAGGCGGTCACCGCCGACATCATGCCAAACCGAGCGGCCACTACGAGTATCATTCGGAGCGCCACTGGGTGCCCGGCTCTTGGCGTTACGTTTCCGACGGATGCGGATTCAGCCGACGCGTGTGGTGCGCCGGCCACTATGACCATCGGCAGGTGAAGGTCTGGGTCGCACACCATGGATCGAGTGCGTCATACCGCCATTCGTACGGCCACTGATCCATACGCAGCATGACCATCCAGGGGCGCGCTTCGGCGCGCCCCGTCAATTTTTAGGGATCGTGAAAGGTTCCAAGTTTTGCGACGTATCTTTATGAGAAATGCGAATACTTCAGGTGGTTGCGTGCTTCAATTCAGAACGACCAAACGTCAAGATTTTGTAAAGATCAAAAGCGGCACTCGTTTTCCCTACTGATTTTTGCCGGCTTCTCCATGCTTCCCCGATACGCCCCCGATTTCCACCGTATGACTTCCGAATGGTACGATTCATGCTGGATTTTATTTCTATAACAGACCGTGAATTGACTGGCTTGACGGGGTAGCAACCGGTGCGGCGGCACCGGCAATACGGGGACTGATGATGACGAAGACCGATGAGAGGACCGTATCGGTTAGGCGCGTTGGCACCGGCGCCCGAATACTGATCGTCGACGACGAACCCAACCTGCGAAATATGCTCGAAACCGCGTTGCGTGGCTGGGGACACGACCCTTCCACGGCCGCCGATGGCGCGGATGCCGTCGAAGTCATGCAGCGCGAAAACTTCGATATCGTTATGGCCGATCTACGCATGCCGAAGACAAACGGCATGGAGTTGTTGCAGTGGATCAAGCAAAACCACCCCGCGACGGACGTGTTTGTTATTACCGCATACGCCTCCATCGAATCCGTCGTCGACGCGCTTCGTCTCGGTGCCTTTGATTACCTGCTCAAGCCATTCCGCAGTCTGGATCTCGTGCGGGCCACGATCGACCGTGTGATCGAAAAACGGGCACTCTCTGCCGGGCTGCGACGCGCCAAAGGTAATCTCGAAAGCAGCCGAGCCAGTTTTTGTAACATCGTCGACCGCAATGCCGACGGCATCGTTGTCCTCGGTCGTGACGGTATCGTTCTTTTCGTCAACCGCGCCGCCCAGGAACTGTTTGACCGGCCTGCCGATGAGTTTGTCGGGACGCGATTTCCCTACCCGCTCGAGTCCTCCTCATCGACCGAGATCCACCTCGGACAACCCGATAACCGCAACTGTATATACGATATGCGCCTGGTGGACACGAAGTGGCAGGACGAAGACGCCTATCTCGTCACGGTGCGCGATATCACGGAATGCAAGCGCATGGAGGAAGGGCTGCTCAAGGCGCAGAAGATCGAGTCCGTGGGCGTCATGGCCGGCGGACTCGCACACGACCTTGACAACCTGCTGACGCCCGTGATGAGCAACCTCTCCCTTGCCAAGCTGAAGACCGATCCCGGAGACGAGCTGTATGGACTCCTGGATGAAACCGAAAATGCCTTCATCCAGGCACGCGGACTGAGTAAGCAATTGCTGACGTTCTCCAAGGGCAGAACGCCGGTCAAGCAAGTTGCGTCGATTACCGACATCGTCGTGGACCTCACCCGTTTTTCACTACGCGGCTCGAATATTCATTGCGATTTCGCCATTCCGGATGATCTCTGGTCAGTGGAGGTGGATTCGGGCCAAATCGGGCAGGTCATCAATAACCTCGTGATCAACGCGAATGATTCGATGCCCGAGGGCGGCGTCATCCGTATCAACGCCACAAACACGAACGTTGTCGAACGCCATCGGCTTGCGGTTAAACCCGGCGACTATGTGCGCATCTCCATCGAAGATAAAGGATGCGGAATCGCTCCGGAGCATCTGTCAAAACTATTTGACCCCTACTTCACGACGAAGACGACGGACAGCAGGCTCGGCCTTGCCTCCAGTTTCTCGATCGTCACGAATCATGGCGGAACCATAACCGTCGAGTCGGAGATCGAAGCCGGATCGACATTCCATGTGTATCTACCCGCGGTACGCGAGCCGGCACAGAACAAATCGTTACACCCGGAAGGTATCTCCCACGGCCGTGGGCGCATTCTGATTCTTGACGATGACGATAGCGTCAAGCTCATCGCCGGTCGCATCATCAACGCGCTCGGCTACGAGACGGAATTTACGAGTGAAGGCCAGGAGACAATCGACTTGTACAGAAGCGCGCTGCACGCTGGGCTGCCCTTCGACGCCGTGATCATGGACCTGACAATCCCCGGTGGCCTGGGCGGACACGAAGCGGTCAAGGAGTTGATCGAGATCGACCCCGGCGTGAAGGCCATCGTATCCAGTGGTTATGCGGATGACCCGATCATGACCGAATTCGATACCTACGGATTCTGCGGTGTCGTCGCCAAACCCTACCGCGTCCAAGAAGTCAGCCAGGTCCTGGCCGACGTCCTGAATCTCCAACGCGTATAGCCTGAATTGCTGCGTACCCGGATGATGGGGAGTGCGGCAGCACCCGATCCGGAAACCGTGAAGCCCTGCTTGACCCCTGGCCCGGGTATTGAATGAGTTGTCGTCGCGGCCTGTCCGCCTGTGGCGGAAGCGCCCGACGCGTGCTGCCCCCGTGGTGCGAGACAGTGAATCGTCGATGCAACGGTATCAACATACTGCAAATTCGCGATTCGACGTTTGGTGCCGCCTTGGACGCGACGACGCGCCCTCACGCGGCAGGCGGAAGCCCGATTGCCCTACATCCCGATCGTCTGGCGGGTGGCGTGCATGGCGCGATTAAGCCGGCCGACCGCACGCGCGAAGATTGTCCGCGAATGCTCCGCATAAATACCACGCGTGTTCACAACGCGCTTCACGTAGGCCTGCGTCTCATCGGACATGGAAGCCAAAGAATACTTGCGCGAGGCGACGTACTTGAGCCCGCGGTGATAGGCTGCGACGACCAACCCCGTGAAACGATCGTCTGATGCATGCCCACGCCTGCGCAACTGCTCGGCGACGTATTCCAGGTAGGCGCGTCCAATCTCACGATTAAGCATGGGTTCGAACGCCCGATCAAAATCCACGCTCTCGCCAAAAACGCGCCGGGTCGTGTCCCGCCACGTCTCGGGCATGATCTGCATCAACCCGCGCTCGCCGGCGTCGCCGACAGCGTTCGGGTCGCCGCCGGATTCCACATCCGCAATGGCATAGACCAACGGCGTCAGATCCAGAAAGTCCGCCTGCGAGGCGCACATCGGCTCAGCCGCCAACGCAGCGGCGACGGCAAATATCGAGAGACAAGTCGGACTCTTAGTCTGCATATCAGAAACTCCCGGCAGATGGTTTGACGAGCAGCGATGCATGGACCGCCAACCCGTCGGTCGCCGTGGAGACCCCCTTCGAAGCGTCAGATATAATACCTCAAAGACCGCCTCAATTCAATCAAGGAATCGCATGGCCGACCTGACGCAGCAGGCCCGATTCCCCCACAACAAACGTTTTCGGTGGAATTGTGCCGCTTTTCCGGCAGAATCAGTATGCTTCACTTATCCGCTCGTCACGTCACATGTACATGATTTGCAAACCATCCGGCGCAGGTTGCCGCGCGCGCCCGCTCGACAGCCGACGGCACCTCGCCACGCTTTCCCTCGCCACGCTTTCCCTCGCCACGCTTTCCCTCGCCACGCTTTCCCTTGCCGCGCTTCTCGCCGGTCCGGCGCATGCGGCGTCGAACGTGGTGCTCTGGCTCGAGTCGATGGAGGCGTCGCGACCGCCGCGGCCGGAACGGCCCGAGCGCGTGCATGAATGGGAGAACCTGAATTTCCATCTGCGCAAGGCTCGTTTCCTGAACGAGCGTATGCGGTGGTCCGTATCGCAAACGAACAGGATCGCAACCGAACTGATGGAGGCCGAGACCTCGCTGCGCCGCATCAAGCGTGGCAGAACGGTCATACGCGGATTGCGCGAAGAAGGCTACTACAGCGCGGTCGACGATTCGTTCCAACCCTTCCGCAGCTACATCCCCGAACGAGGACGCCTGCGCAAGCCGGCACCGTTGATTGTCTACCTGCACGGATATTCGCCCGGCTATCACATCCACGCCTGGCCGGGTCTGCCCCCGTCCCTAATCGCATTCGCTGCGAAACACGGCTTCTACCTGGTTGCGCCCTTCGGTCGTAGCAATACCGATTTCCAGGGAATCGGTGAGCAGGACACCCTGCGCGCCATCGCCGAAATGAAAAAACGCTACCGGATCGACGAAGATCGCGTGATCCTCACCGGGCATTCCATGGGCGGCATGGGCGTATGGACCATCGGGGCGCACTATCCCCACCTGTTCGCCGGCCTCTATGCCTGCGCCGCGCGGGGCGACTACCACTTCTGGCAGAACGTCAAACGCGAGGAGCAACCGCCCTACAAACGCACGCTGATCGATGCCGAGTTCGGCTATTCCCTGTTGCCCAACCTGGCCCAGCTTCCGATCCTGATCGTGCACGGCGGGGATGACCTGATTGTACCGACACGCGAAGGACGGCATATGGCCGATGCCCTGCGCGCGGTGAACAGCCGGGCTATCTACAGGGAATACAAGGGCGCCAACCATCACATTATCGACGACTCGTTCAAGGACAAGGTCGTGCAGCGCTGGCTCCTCGAACGTCGCCGCGAACCACCCGCAGCCTTTAACTACCAGACATACAACACGCGTTACACGGATGCGTACTGGCTGACAGCACGCGCGTTCTCGCAGAACCCGTCGCCGGCGACCTGGGCGGGGCGCGTAGAGAAGAATGAAATCGTACTGGAAGCCAGCGGCGTGACATCGCTGATCGTCCATCGCGATCGCATGCCGGTCGCATGGCGCAAGCTTCCTATTCGCGCCGACAAAAACGTGGCCTGGTCCTACGCCGGCGCTCCGCCGCCCGCGGCTCCGTTGCGTGGTTCGATCAAGCATGCATTTCTGAATCCCTTCATCCTTGTCCAGGCAACGACCACGCTCCGGCCGGAGATCCAGGATCGCACGCTCTGGGCCATGCAGAATTGGTACGGCTTTGCGAAGGCCTTGCCCCGCTACACGGATGAGCGGCGCGTCGCGCGCGCCACGCTCGCGTCGCACAACATTTTCCTTGTCGGCGAACCGGAACACAGCGCATTGATTCGGCGCGTCCTGGCGAACTCCGAAGTCCGCGCGGAAGGCGACGCCTACATCGTCGGTGAGCGTCGATTCAAGCGCGAAGGAAACGGCCTCTATATTCTGCGCCCCAGTCCATGGAATCCGCAGCACGTCGCCGTCGTGCAGCTTGGTCATCGCTGGGGTGAAGGTCTACCCTCTAACCACAAGTACGACCTGTTGCCCGAATTCATCGTTTACACGTCCGAACGGGACTGGGACGGGTCGAATTCAGCCCTCTGCGCAGGCTTTTTCGGCCCAAATTGGAGCATAGACGAACGGTCGCTCTATGTCCGATAATGAGCTCTGTCGAATACGGATGAAGAGCGGCCGGCGGATACATGCGTACGCAGATTCCGTCGCCGATATCCGCGTAAACTAAGGATTCTGAAGAACGTGACGAATGGAACACTTCATGCTGCCCGCTGGACTGTGATCGGACTACGTACCCATCTCGTCATCCTGCTTGCGGCGGCCCCGCTTGTGCCGGTGCTGCAGGCAGCGGAATCCGCGTGGCCCAAACGCGCCGATATCTCCTACCCAACCGGTAATCTCAGTATGCAGACGGGCTGGGATCCGGCCCGTGGCCTGCATCTACGCGTAACCGATACAAAGCGCTCACGCACGCTCACGATCTCGATCAACACGGACGGTGTACGCGTCAAGCCCGAGCCGCCCGATGCGTTCTCGACATTTGTTCGCGACAGCACCCAGTTCAACCCCGCTGCCCTGCCCGCAGCGGCAGCGGAGAAGATTCCGCTGCTGATAAAGTTCAGGCCCGAACTCTGGGCCATCTACCTCGATGGCCGTCCGGTTACCGTCTTTCCCGCGCCGTTTCTACCGCCGGCGTCCCTGCGTCAACCGGAAGCCGAATGGCCGCCCGAAGGCAAACGTCGCACGCGCTACCAGAAGGTCGCGCACTTCGAATTCCATGATGATTTCCTGGTGCCGGAAGACGACGACAATCAACTCGCATCCTGGGAAATTGAATCAGGCCATTGGCGACTGCATTCGGCCGAGGACCTCGCGGCCGAACGTGGTGTACGTAACGACGGCAAACGAAAAACGCTGCAGGCCGTCCGCAGTTCAAATTTCTACAGCCTTAAGGGTAGTGGCACCAATGCGATCATAACCACTGGTCACTATTTCTACGACCGCGTGAACTGGGAGACCGCCGTTCGCGCCGGCACGGGAGAGGCCGGTCTGATCTTTCACTTTGATGATACGGACAGCTATTACGGCTTCACTGTTACGGTCGACAAGGAACGCCATATCGGCCTTGTCCGCCTCTTTAGGGTAACCCCCGATAAGGGCCGCCGACTCCTCGGTGCCGTCCAGACCACGCTGACCGAGGGCCAATGGCTTAAACTCGGCGTCCAAACCTACATCAGTCGCATCCAGTGCTCCGTCGATGGCCAGGTGGTGCTCGACGTGCAAGAGGAACTTCCGCCGGGCGGATGCATCGGTCTCTTCGCGGACGGTCTGGGCACGGGCCACTTCGACGATACACGTTGCGTGAGCAACCATGACCTCGACCTGGCGAGCCTCAGCGGCATTCGTCGCTACACCGTTCATGAACATGGCCGGTTCTTTCCGAAGAAAAAGCGCTTCTCATACTTCGCCCGGCCGAATGAAACAACCGCACTTCGTCCACCGTCATCAAAAACTCGCCAATGGCTGGCGGTCGGGGCCCCGCTCCACGGCCCACACGTTTTCGCCGCGGACTTCCACGTCGCTTCGGCCCAATATGAGATCGGCCTTATCGCGGGCTTTACGGAGCGCGACAAACCGTACTATGCCTATACCTCGCGCGCGCTCAAGAATGGCAGCGTGATGACGCTTGAACGCGTCACGGGCGACGAGCGCGAGGTACTCGAACGGTTCCGCCTGCACCGCGATCCCGGCCGACTGTCGAAACGCGTACAGTTGATGATCGACGCTACGCAGGGGCCGGAGCTGCGCATGTACCGCAATGATCGCATGGTCCTCGTGCACTACCCCGAGCAGGAAGTGGTCGGCGCATCCGGCGTCACTGTCGGCCCATCGACGTCATGCGTAATCTCGAACCTGACGTACCGCTTTACGCGCCCCGATGTGTACCGCAACCTTTCCGAGAAGAACCAGATCTTTATGGCCGACCCGTTCATGCGCAACTGGTCTTCGCCGGAAGGTCAATGGCTGCCCGCGACAAATGGTCTGACCTGGCACAAGGGCGACTTCTACGGGCGCTTCCAAATGCGCGCGCCCCTCGTCGTCGATTCCGAGATCCATATGAGCGTGCGTGAGGGCCAGACCAACGGACAGGCCCTGGTGCGTATCGACGGCGACAACTTGTTCCTGCACACGCCGGCACCGGGCGACACGATGATGATCACCACGGTCGGCACGGGTCGTGTCGGCACGGACGTCACGACCCAACGCGTCTTCAACATCCACCATGACGGTTATTGGCTTTGGGTCACCAGTGGCGACGCGATGCTCGCACAGCACGCGCTTGAACGACCGCTGCAGGGCCGCCGCATGCGAGTCTCCGGTTTTTCCACCGACGACCTTAAACACAGTGATGTTCATCGTTACAACGTGAAGGACTACCTCTTCACCGAGTCCTTGCATGAGTGGACGCAGAACGGGGGTCTCTGGGAAGTCGTGAACCGTTTTCAATGCGATGTGCGCTGGTCTCACATGAACGGGGAATCGGCGAAGACCACGGCCGCGCTGTGGTCGAAGTATGCGTTCGAGGGCGATTTCTGCGTCGAAATGTATGCCGGCATGCGCCACGGGTGGTATGCGCGACCCGGCGATCTGAATCTTTCAGTCATGGGCAGCGACAATTCGCCGGGCAGCGGATATACCGTCACCTGCACAGGTTGGGACTTCGACCACTCCCAGCAATTCACCCGACTCTACCGTGACGGCGAAATCATCGCCGAGAGCGACAAATACCTCGTGCCGCGCACCCGCGAAGGCACGACACGCCGCGGGTATAATCCGCTGCTCAGAAGCGGTCGTCCGGTTCACGGCGCGTGGTACTACATCAAGTTTCGTCGCGCCGGCAAGATGCTGGAGTACTTCTTTGACAACGAGTTGGTGTTTCGTACCGAGGATGATTCGCCCATCCCGGCCGGATCGCTCGGCGTCTGGACCTACCGCAATTCGATGATGGTCGCGCGCGTCAAGATCGGCGCCGAAAACATCTCACGCGCCCGGCGAACCTTCTCGCCCGCGACAGGCGTCGCCACACGGCCACCGCCCGCCAACACGCACAGCAACATCGTCTCGACCTTGCGTCTCAACCGCGGGCAGGTAGCCCTGATGGACCGCAACCTCTGGACGGCCAGCAATACGGTCAGTCGCACGCGATTCACCTGGCACAAGGATCGCGACGGGCAACCCTATTTCGCCCTGCGCAACACGCTCGGCGGTGGGGCCATGCAGGCGCAGCTCGATGGCGTGGGCACGGAACTCGCCAAGACGACGGGCTGGCGTTTCTACATCAAGCGCACGCCCAAGGCCCAGTTCAACTTCCACTACGCGCTTGGATCGAGCAACGGCAAGACTTTCACGCCAACGACCCACTTCGTACACCGCATATCGGGCACGGACTTCGCCAAAGGTCGTCATCGCATATCCGGGTCGTCAGACGTCGCGCCAATTCCGCGCGGCGGCGAGGATTGGCACCACTCCGGCGACTGGGTCGGGATTGATGTTCCATTGCCGCCCGACGTCCTGCGCCGCACCGCGAAGGGCCTGTTCGTCAAGGTCCTCGGCTTCGGCAACCTGCAACCCAGCTATGTGCAGCAGGGACTGGCCGGCAATCGGGCCGGAGACGCCTACGCCGTGAAGGGGTTGCACGTCGTGGGCGACACGCAACCGGTCTTCTCGCTTGCCGTCGGCGAGAAAACAATGCGCAACGCCGTCACCATTCACAACGCTGCGACCAATCAGGCCCATCTCACGTTCACGAATCTCGTGCAGCTGAACCATTGGGTCGCCGGCATCACGAACGAAGGCGCACACACCTTCGCGCTGCGGATCCACCTTCCGGACCGCGACCGCCACGGAATGTTGTCCTGGCGCACACCCCCGCAACCAGGCGGGGTTACGGTCCGCTGGTCGGACACCGAACCGGACCGTGTTATTTTTGATGCGCAGGCCGGCAACAACCACCGCGCCTTCCTGAACGGTCGCGCCACCCTTGACGACCACGCGCTGGCCCTCGAAACAACGACCGGCAACACGCTGGCCGCCTGGTTGCCGCGCACGCCTTCGCTGACGGCCTCGTCGACGAACGCCATGCACCTCGAGTTCACCTTCGCCGGGATCGACTACCCGCTTCGACTCGAGTGGGGCGATGGTCGGGTGAACGCGCCGCCGGTGCTGCTGAAACTCACGGGCGGCGCGCGATTCCTGTTTAACCTCGAGTCGCGCAAATTGGGGCCGCCGCTGGAGGCGCAACCCGCGCGCATGAGCCTGGCCTACGATCAAGAACGCCAGGGGGTCCACCTCCATGTCAGGAACGGTGGCACGGCCCAGCGGCTTCACTCGCGCTTTGTCACGGACGGTCACGCGGCGCGCTATCCCGTCTTCCAATACCGTTACCGCGGCCGCGGCATGGTTCGCATCTCACTCACGGGCGGCGACTCTCAGATCGCGATCAACGAACCGGGCGCCAAATTAGCCCGTCCCGCGCGCCACGCCGAGGAACTCGTGCTGGACGGGGGCTGGCATACCTGGCTGGGACAGATCAGTGATGGCCGACGCGATTCCCGCCTTGGAAAGATTTCCTATAACATGCCGACAATCGCCTTCGGATCGCGCGCGGCGCATGACCAGACCGGCCTCTATTCGGAATGGTGGGTCGACGACCTCGTGCTTGGGCTGGCTGTCACCAACGCCCACGCGCTGAAATATGCACCCCAATTCCATGATGTCGACGGCGTGGATGTCGTGATGAACGCCGTGCTCGCGGGCCCGGCGAGCGCCTACGATCTCGACGCGGTCGCCCTCGACAAACTGAAGTGGACCGAGAGTAAGAACGGCGTAGACGTTCTGCCCTCCCTTGCAGGTCTGACCAACGGCATTCACCACCTCGTCCTTCGGGCGCGCGACCGTAAGGGAGCCCTCTCACCGGTAACCGATATCCCGTTTCTGCTCGACCGCACACCACTGACCATCAGCCACACGCAGTATCCGGCACCCGGCGCGATGACCAATGGCGCAACTCTCCGAATCGCCTTCGAGTCGTACGGACTTTCGCCGCTCGACCCGCAGGAATTGACCTTTCATATGAACAATAAAAAGGTGACGTTCCGAAGCAAAAAAACGATGCTGCGTCATACCAACGGGCAGGACGTCATCGATATCGCCTGGCCACTCGTCCTGCGCGAGCATCTCCGACAGCGACCGCAAGACGGCGCGCACACCCTCAGGATATCCGGCATCCGTGATGGTGCGGGCAACATGACGCCCGACGCCTCTATCTCCATTCCAATTGATCTTACAAAGGACGTTCAGGCACCGTCTTTTCTCGCATCGGCATTCCCGAGCAACATCTACGTTCGCTCCGCCTGGGAGATCACCAAGAACAACCACACGGTTCTTGCCGCGGCGAAGGGCACGGTACTCCACCTTAAACGAAACGGAATCGAGTCCCCTTACCTGGCGATGTACAGTAAGGGCGACTCAGCGACCATAGGCCGCGCAACGACAAAACCCGCATGGAAAATTGCGCAACATCCCTATATCGCATTCCGCGCCCGGCGTCCCGCGTACAGTGCGTTAGACAAGAGCCGGATTTTCGTTGATTTCAAACTCGCCGGAGAACAGAAATTCAGATCACTCGAACTCTCGAAGACCAAAGAACAAAGCGAGAAGTTGTTCCTTCCGGATGCAGTCAACTGGGAGGCCGACACCTGGCACCCGGTTCTAATCGATATGCGTTCTCTCGCCGCCGGCTGGTTCGAGGAAGACTCGATTGAGGATCTCTTAACAAGCAAGGAAGGCGCAACGAACCAGGGCGATGGCGTGGGTGAACTTCTCATTGAGCACGTACGTATTCGTACCGTTCATGCGACGACGAAGCAGCCGCTACACATTCAGAGTTTCTCCATTTTCTCGTCATGGAACGCGGCGGATCAGGTGATTGTCGACGCCTACGATGCGAGTGGGATACGGGATCTCAAGATGGAGGCCGATCTAAGTACGCGGGCATTCGAAATCGCGCCGGCGGCGCTCGGCGCGTCGGACTCGTCGTGGGGTTGGCTCACAGTGCGCGCGCGCGATTGGGCCGGCCATTATTCGGTGCCCATTCATATTCCCGTGTCCGGCGCGAATCTGCCACTGACACCCGTTCAGCTACAAGACCAGGCGAAGCTTAAGAAAGGGCCGCGGCGGCACGGTGGCTGAAGCGCGGAAAGCATCCATGGTCAGTAAAATCAAGAGTCCCAAGATCAGCGCCAATGTCGAGGAGCAGACCATCACCAATTGGTTTAAGTCCGAAGGTGACCCGGTCAAGAAAGGTGAACCGCTTGTCGAAATCACAACGGACAAGGTCGCCGTCGAAGTCCCCGCGCCGCGCGGCGGCATCGTGCGAAAAATCATCGCCAAACGAAAAAGCACGGTCCCGGTCGGTTTCGTCATCGCCCTGATCGGGGCAGCGAAGGACGACCTGCCGAACGTCACCGTCGAAAATGAAAAGATTCTGGCTACCCACAAATCGTCAGAAGGCGGTCGCCGCACATCAAAGACCGGCCCGGCGCGTCCGGCGCGGCAACGTGTGCGTGCCACGCCGGCCGCGCGACGGTTGGCGCGCGAGAACAAGATCGATCTCGGCGCGATCGCCGTGGCCGCCAAGGTGGACATTGTTGACGAGGGAATGGTGCGTGCCTATGTCGACGGCTGAACGCGAGAAACGCGCATGACGAACCTGGATGGTCGCACAGCACTTGTCACCGGTGGCGGACGTGGAATCGGTCGTGCAATCGCCCTGGATCTCGCCCGCGCAGGTGCGGATCTGGTTATCCACTACTGCGCGTCCCAGGACCAGGCCGAGGAAACGGTGGCCGAGATCAAAGCGATGGGGCGACGCGCACTCGCCGTGCAATCCATCCTACCCATTCCGACGGAAATTGAACAACTCGCCAAGCGCGCCATCGATACATTCGGCGGCGTGGACATCCTGGTCAACAATGCCGGCGTCGTCCGCGACAAGCCTGCCATGTTCATGTCCGAGGACGACTGGGAGCATGTGGTCGATATCGATCTCAAGGCCCCCTTTCTGTGCATCAAGGCCCTGGTCAGGGGAATGGTGCAACGCAAATGGGGACGCATCATCAACATCAGCTCCGTCGCGGGGTTGATGGGCGACGCCATGCGGGCGAACTATTCCGCCGCCAAGGCCGGACTCGGCGGACTCACCATGTCCGTCGCACGCGAGGTGGCGGCGTCAGGCGTGACGGTGAACGCCGTGGCACCCGGAATCATCGAGACCGACATGATTGCCGATATGAAAACTTCACGCCGCGAAAAGGCTTTGGAACGCATACCGATGAGCACCTTCGGACAACCTGAGGACGTTGCCGGAGTTGTGACCTTCCTGGCGTCGGAAGAGGCGCGCTATATCACGGGACAGATCATTCGCGTGGACGGGGGTTTGCGCATCGGCTGAGTGCTCTGGCGGGGACAGGCCGGACCTCAGCGGTCGGGCTGAAGCCAATGATTCGATGAAGGTGGTCATTACAGGCATGGGAGCCGTCACGCCGATCGGTACAGGCGTCGCGCCGTACTGGGAGAACCTCTGTGCCGGCACGAGCGGGATTCGGCCCATCACCGGATTCGACACCGAGGATTTCGCTTTCAGGCGCGCGGGCGAAATTTCCGATTGGAACTCGACGGCCGACCTGGCGGACAGTGACCGTGCCACGCAGTTGATGATGACAGCCGCGCGGGAAGCGTGGAACGACGCCGCGTGGACGCCCAACACGATCGATTCCAGGCGCGCGGGCATCGTTCTCGCAACCAACTTCGGCGGCGTCCTATCCGGCACACGAATCCTCGCCGATGGTCTCTCCGGCATCGCGGCCTGCGACGCGGATGTCGCCGAATACAATTTTCAATCCTGCGCCGATCGCGCCGCATCCACCTGGTCCCTGTACGGTCCGCGCGTCACGCTTTCGTTGTCCTGCAGTTCCGGAACCGCAGCGTTGGGCTGCGGCGCGAGCTTGATTCGGTCCGGCCGCGTGGACGCAGTCCTGACCGGCGGATTCGACGCGCTCTCGCCGTTCTGCTGGAGCGGACTGGGCGCCCTGCGCACGATGACCCATGACGAGTTACGCCCGTTCGACGAACGCCGCGATGGCACGATTTTTAGCGAAGGCGCCGGCGCACTTGTTGTCGAAAGACTCGAACATGCGCGCGCACGCGGAGCAACCATCTACGCGGAGATCTGTGGTTACGGCCTGAACAACAACGCGTATCACCTGACGGCCCCGTCGAAAGACAGCGCGGGCACGACCGGGGTCGTCAACATGGCGCTGCGCGATGCCGGGATGGAACCGCGATCAATCGACCACATCAATGCGCATGGTACGGGGACGCAACACAATGATCGGTCCGAATGTGCGACCATCCACCAGGTCTTCGGCGAACGCGGGCGCACCATTCCCGTCACAGCCAACAAATCCATACTGGGCCACACCATGGGAGCCGCCGGAAGCCTTGAGGCAATCGCATCGGTGCTGACCCTACGCGACACGATCATCCCGCCCACTATCAATCTTGAGCAGCAGGACTCCGCATGCGATATCGCGGTCGTGACCGCACCAACATCGTCGGTCCCCGTCACCAGCGTGCTTTCGATCTCCGCCGGAATCGGCGGCACGAACGCCGCCATCGTTCTACGCGGGAAACCGGCCGCATGAGTGTTCGCGTCGTCATCACGGGCATCGGCCCGGTCTGTGCACTCGGCCTCGGCCGGCAAGCCTTCGCGGACGGCTTGCGCGCGGCCGCAAGCGGCATTCGTGAATTGACGCTTTTCGATGCCGAACCTTTCGGATCGATCCTGGGTGCGGAGGTTCCCGATTTCGACGTGAACGACTACCTCTCCGGCAATAAGGCCTACCTTGATCGCTCGTCGGAGTTGGCTCTCGCCGCCATGCGCCTCGCGCTTGACGACGCCGGCATCGACGACAAGACAACCGCGACGGCCGGACTGGCGCTCGGCACCGCCTTCGGCAGTATCGATACGATGACGCTCTTCTACGAAGACGTCCTTGAAAAGGGTCCACGCTACGCCAAGCCTATCCTGTTTCCACACACCTATTCCAACACGGCGATCAGCTTGATCGCTATCGAACACGACATGCAGGGCTACCATGCTAACTTTTCGTCGGGTGGCATCTCTTCGGATCTGGCTCTGCTGGACGCGGTCGACCAGGTGCGCCACGGGCGCTGCGACGTGGTCTTCGCCGGCGGCGTCGAAGCGCTTAGTGAGACCCTGTTCAACGCATGCGCGTTGCGCGGATGGCTGTCGCCGGGACCGACCGGCGGCGATGAACATTGCGCCCCCTTCGACGCGACGCGCAACGGATTCGTGCTTGGCGAAGGCGCCTGCATGCTCGTGCTGGAGAATGAGGAACATGCCCGCGCGCGCAAGGCAAACATCATCGCCGAGATCAGCGCCTGTGTCGCGGCTGGCGATCACGCGACGCCGGGGTCCGGCATCAGCCCCGCGCTCGCGGCGCTCATGGGTCCCGACACGTTACCCATCGACGCCGTGGTCGCGCACGCCAACGGCAGCGTCGACCTCGATGCATACGAGGCGGCCGGCATCGCGGCCGTGCCCGCGCTACGGGATACATCCGTCACGAGCATCAAACCGATCCTCGGCGAGACACTCGGTGCGGCGGGTATTTTTCAGGTCGCGGCCGCGGCCGTTTCAATGCAAGATGCCCAGCTTGCGCCGATACGCGAGTTGCGTTCCCCGGTATCAGGCGATGTGAAATTTGTAACCGGGCGGGCCCGCGTGGGTCCACTCAATCGCATCGCAACCGTTACGCTCGATGCCGGCGGAGGCGTTGCGACCACATTGCTAGAACGCGAAAGCGAGTGACCCAGTAGGTATGACCAGGCAATCAAAACCAAGCCGCGGCGTCCGGGACTACCGGACCATGCTCGTGATCCGCCTCTTTGAGGAGAAGGTGGAGGACCTATTCACGCGTGGCCTGGTCAAGGGCACCGCCCATCCCGCCATTGGGCAGGAAGCCATTGCGGTCGGCATTTGCTCCAAACTGCGCAAGGGGGACTACGTGACCAGCACGCATCGCGGCCACGGACACTTCATCGCACAGGGCGGCGACCCCAATCGCATCATGGCCGAACTTTTTGGCAAAGAGACCGGATACTCGCGCGGCCGTGGTGGAAGCCAGGTCATGGCGGATTTCTCGATCGGATTTCTCGGTGCCAACGGTATCACCGGTGGCAGTATCGCCCTCGCCTCCGGCGCGGCCCTGGCATTGAAGAACAAGGCCAAGCGCGGCATCGTGGCCTGTTTTTTCGGGGACGGGGCTACGAACCAGGGCAGCTTTCACGAAGCATTAAACATGGCCGCCATCTGGTCGCTGCCCGTGGTCTATGTCTGCGAGAACAATATGTATGCGATGTCCATGCGTGCGACCGACTCGGTCTCGATCGAATCGCTGGCCACGCGCGCGGATGCGTATGGGTTTCCGGGGGTGTCGATCGACGGCAACGATCTGACCGCCGTTCAGGACGCGATGCACACCGCCTGCAAGCGCGCGCGCGCGGGTGACGGCCCGACCCTGCTGGAGTGTTGCACCTATCGCATGTCGGGACATTCGCGCGGTGACCAGCGCGCCTATCGTTCGCGGGCCGAAGAAACCGCCTGGAAAAAGCGCGATCCGATTCGCGCCACCCGCAAGCAATTGATTGCCGACGGCGAGTTGACCGCGGAGCAGGATCGTGAAATCCGCCGTGAAGTCCGGGCCGCGGTCAGCACCGCCATCACCTTCGCGAAACGCAGTCCCGAGCCGGATCCGGCGACCCTCAACGATGGGGTTTTCGCGTGAGAGAGATCAGCTACAGCGATGCGCTCCGCGAGGCCCTCCAGGAGGAAATGAGCCGCGACAGCGAGGTACTGCTGATCGGCGAGGATATCGGTACCTACGGTGGCGCTTTTGGGGTGACGCGCGGTCTGCTCGATCGATTTGGACCGGACCGTGTCGTCGAAACCCCCATTTCGGAAGGCGGATTCGTCGGCATGGCTGTCGGCGCCAGCCTGCTCGGCGCGCGCCCGGTCGTCGAGATCATGTTCATGGATTTCATGACACTCGTGGTCGATCCACTGGTCAACCAGGCGGCCAAGCTGCACTACGTCTACGGCGAACAGGCAGCCTGCCCGCTCGTCGTGCGCACGCCATCGGGCGGCGGTCGCAGCTACGGCCCCACCCACTCGCAGGTCTTCGAAGCCTGGTTCGCTCACACACCGGGCCTGAAGGTCGTGGCACCGTCGACCCCCGCCGACGCCAAGGGTCTGATGAAGGCCGCCATCCGGGATAACAACCCGGTTCTTTTCGTGGAACACAAGATGCTCTATCCGACGCGCGGTCCCGTGCCTGGTCGCGGGAGCCGACCGATCCCGATCGGTAAGGCGCGCATCGCGCGCCGTGGCACCGACGTCACAATCATCGCCTGGTCATGGTTGGCCCTGGAAGCCGAAGCCGCAGCAGATGCACTGGCGGTTGACGGCATCGATGCCGAAGTCATCGACATGCGAACCTTGAGCCCGCTCGACATGGAAACCGTCATCGAATCGGTGCAACGCACGGGTCGCCTGGTCATCGCGGACGAGGCTCCCCGCTCGGGCGGTGTCAGCGCCGATATCGGCGTGCGCGTCTTCGAACAAGTCTTTGACTATCTCGACGGTCCGATACGACGCGTGACCACGCCCGATGTGCCGGTCCCGGCCAGCCCCGTCCTGGAACAGGCCGCCCTGCCCAATCGTGAACGAATCGCCGCCGCCGCCGCGGAACTATGTGGCGCGTATTAGCGAGGTGCCGCGCGCAGACATGTCGGATCTCATCTCCATCGTCACGTTGACCCACAACAAAGTCGACGTCACGCGCCGTTGCCTGCCGACCCTCCTGCGCAGTCATCATCGCCCCCTCGAGTTGATCGTGGTCGACAACGGTTCCAACGATGGTACGCGAGAGTGGCTGCAGGAGTTTGCGGCCGACGCAACCGCGGCAGATGTGGAGCTGCGCGTCGTATTGAACGAGGGCAACATTGGCTGTTCCACGGCCCGCAATCAAGGTGCCGCTGCCGCGCGCGGGAAGAACCTGGTCTACATCGATAACGATGTCGCCCTGCGCAACCGGAACTGGCTTGCGATTCTCGCGGCGGACCTGGTCGACGATATCGCCATTGTCGGGCCCAGGATTGTCTACCCCATCGAACCGTATCGTATCCAATGCGCCGGCGTGGGCATCTCGCGCACGGGACGCGTGCAATTTCGCGGGCGCGGCGAGCCGCGCAACGACCCTCGCTTCGATAGCGCCCGGGATGTGCAGTGCCTGATCAGTGCCTGCTGGATGATGAAGGGGGATGTCCTGCGCGATGTGGGCGGATTTGACGAGGCTTTCAATCCTGTAGAGTACGAGGACTTCGACCTATGCTACCGTATCCGGTCGGCAGGCCACCGGATACGATACCAGCCCGCGGCGGAGATGTATCACTTCGAGAGCGTGACGACCGGCGGAACACCCTCGTTGCCCAATCGTTACCTGATCATTAAGCACGGGTTGCTCTTCAAAGAGCGCTGGAAACACATGTTTGAACAAGAAGATGGACCACCGGACGCGACGACGCGCTGGAAGAAAATACCTGCGGTGTCGATCGATGCCGTGGCCGATCTGCCCGACATCGAATAAGGAACTGGCCATGACAGAACGAATCGAAGACCGACTGAAGCGAATGATTGTCGAACGCCTCTTCATGAGCCTTTCGCCCGATGAACTCGATGAAGAGAAATCGCTGCTCGACGAATACGGCGTGGACTCCGTCAGCCTGCTCGAACTGGTGGTCGGCATTGAGGAGGAGTTCCGCATCGCGGTTGGCGATGATGACTTCGACGTCGACAACTTTGAAACCGTAGCGAAATTGGCGAATTTCGTGCGGCTACGCCTGGCTGGAGACTGAGTCCGTGACCCCCTGCCCCGCCGCGAATGCGATGTCATCACCCGCGAGGCGTTCATGCTGAGCCCGACTGAACAGGCAATCGATATTCCCGTGGACGATTGCCGGCTTGCCGGCATGCTGTATGAACCGGCGACAGCGGTGCTGGGCGGCCTCGTCTTCTGTAATCCGATCTTCGAGGAACGCAAGGCTGCCCATCGCGTCCTGGTAGAAGCCGCGCGATCCCTGGCACGGGCCGGTTTCCGCGTCCTGCGCTTCGACTATCGCGGCTGTGGCGACAGCCCCGGCGCGTTCGACGCATACGGTCCGGCGACCTGGCTGCAAGATATCGCGGCCGCGCTCGCCGAGCTGCGAAAACACGGGCCGGATACGCCCCTGGGATTGCTCGGGTTGCGTGTCGGTGCTGCGATGGCCCTGCATGCCTCCGCGGTCGAAGCGGGCATTGAGCTGACTGTGCTCTGGGAACCCGTTCTCGATGGACAGCAATATATCGAACAAGAGCTGCGCCGCAAAATGGTGCGCGAGATGGTCATGCGCAAGGGCGATCGATCCTCGCGCGACGAACTCATCGCCGGCTTACGTGGCGGCGCGTCCTTCGACTACGAGGGTTACCCAATTGCACCGCATCTGTACGAGGAGCTGGGCTCACTCAACCCTAAGACGGCAGGCACGGGCCGACACCTGGTCGTCAACATCTCGCATCGCAAAGAGCCGTCGGAGCCACTGGCGGATTGGGTGGTTGAACTCAACGGGTGTGGACATGATGCCGTCGTCCACACGGTGCAGCACCCGCCCTTCTGGAACCTGGTCGGAATGAGCGATTGCTCGGAACTGATCGAACGAACCACGAACTGGATCACGGACCGATGGAAGAACCGGTAACATTCGAATCCGGCGGTGACGTACTGCGCGGCGTAAGGCATCGGCCGGACAGCGGCGACGGTTCCGCGGCCGTCGTGTTTCTGCATGGCTGGTCCGGATGTCGCCTCGGTCCGCATCGCATGTTCGTCACCGCAGCACGGCGACTGGAGGCGCTGGGCATCGCTTCGCTACGCTTCGATTTCCGCGGGCGCGGTGACAGCGGCGGCGTGACGGCCGAAACATCCATCGCGTCGATGATCGAGGATGCGACAGCAGCCGTTGCCTTCATGCAGAGCGAAGCAACCGCGATCATCCTGCTCGGCATCTGCTCGGGCGGCAAGGTCGCCGTGGGAACGGCATCGCGCGGCATGGGTACCGTCGGCTTGATTCTCCTGTCAGCAGAAGCCATGGGCGAGATGCACGGAACCTATGACGGCACCCGTAAGTCTTTGGTGGCTCTGCGTGAATATGCCGTCAAGTTGACCCGCCCGGAAACGTGGCGGCGACTGGCCACGGGCAAGGTGAATACCGGCATGGTCCGCAAGGCACTGACCGAACACGAGATGCCATCGGCGGAGGAACTCGTCGACGAATCGAACATTCTGCGTGCGTTCCGGTCGTACACAGGATCGATTCTATCCATCTATGGCGCCGCGCATCCTGAAACCGTGCACGCTGCCGGGGCGTACCGTGACTTCTTCGACGCACACGACATCGATCACGAGATGCATGCCGTCGACGGCGCGAATCACAGTTTCTACGGACTCGACTGGGAGCAACAGGTCCTGACCCGTATCGAGGCCTGGCTTCGCCGTCGGTAGGCCGCATCGCGGAGTGGCAAGGTCCGTTTTGGGCTCCAGCGTTAGGTCCGTTTAACAAGGCTATCTTCCTGTACAGACCCGCCCGAGCCTTTATATCCCGCCGGGGTACGAGACGCATGCGACAGGTTCAAACTCGTCGCAACCGGACACCCATGCTTGCAGAACCAGGCGGTGCTGCGTAAAAGGGAGTCTTGCGACGAGACACCATCGGGACTCCACGAGATGATTGAAGACCACATCCTTGGCATGAAGGTCAATCCATTGACCTATTCCCATGCCGCCGACCAGATCGAAAGGTGGCTGGCGGAGGGCGGCACACGCTTTGTGTCAATCTGTTCGGTGAACAACGTTGTTACCGCACTTCGCGACACCAAACTCATGGAAATCGAGAACAGTGCCGATATGGTCACGACCGACGGCATGCCGCTGGTCTGGCACCTCAAGCGAAAGGGTCACCGTGATTGCTCGCGGGTCTACGGCCCGACACTCATGCTGCAGGTGCTGGAACGAGCCACGCAAAAGGATGTCCCGGTTTATTTCTACGGCTGCACGGTCGACGTGCTCCAAAAACTCCGTCGCAATCTCATCGAGAAGTTTCCGGGGCTGAAAATCGTCGGTATGTTCGCACCCCCCTTCCGGGAACTGACCGAGGAAGAAAACGCGGAACACGTGCAGGCGATCAACGATTCCGGCGCCCGCCTCGTCTTTGTCGGCATCTCGACCCCCAAGCAGGAATTCTGGATGCACAAGAACCGCCCGGTGCTCAAGAACTGCGTGATGCTGGGCGTAGGTGCCGCCTTCAACTTTCACGCCGGACTCGTTCGGCAGGCCCCGCCATTCATCCAGCGTATCGGAATGGAGTGGTTTTTCCGCCTCGTCATGGAGCCACGCCGTCTGTGGCGGCGCTACCTGTTCGGCAATACATACTTTCTCTACCGCCTTTTTCTCTCGCGCTTCGTGAACGTTGATCCGCCGACGTCCGCCGACATACCGTGAGGGCCAGACTCATGCTGTTCTGCGCACTGATCGTGATGAACCACATTCGGCGTGAGTTGCCCTGGGTACCGGCGTGCGCTTGACCCCGGACTCGATCCGGCGTGCAACCGGCGGGATGCCTTGCGCGACCACAGATCCATGCTACAATGCTGATCTCATGCGTTCCATTCACGTTCTTCTTGGCTGTCTCGCGTTCGTCGCTACGATTCAGGCTGAGGAACCAGCGCCGGTCGAGACGCCCTCACGCACCTGGACCAGTGTGACGGGCAGGACAATCGACGTGCATTTTCGCAAAGAGTCCTACGGCACGGTCTATCTCGACACGGCGGATGGCAAAACGATCATGATCCGTGTCGCCCAGCTCTCGCAGAAGGATCGCGACTACATACGCGCGCGAAAGGGTCACCGCGGGTCGACGACGGCAACAAGGAAGACCAGGAACGACTCCGTCTTCGCAGGCCTCTTCGATAAAAGCCTCGTGAGCCTGAAAGGCAAAGAGGTGAAGACGCACAAGATGACCACCAACCCGGACTATTACGCCCTCTACTTCTCCGCATCCTGGTGTGGTCCCTGCCATAGGTTTACGCCCAAGCTCGTCGAGATGTACGAGAACTCAAAAGACCTGGAAGGGCTCTGCGAGGTCGTTCTGGTCAGCTCCGACCGCGACAAGGGGTTGATGGAGAAGTACATGAAGGATACGAAGATGCCCTGGCCCGCATTAGCATTCGCCGCATCGCGGACACGGGACATCCGCAAGTACGCCGGCCCTGGCATTCCCTGCCTGGTCCTCGTCGACAAGCAAGGCAAGGTGATTTCCGATAGCTACGTTGACGGCCGATACACCGGTCCCAACCGTGTGCTGGACGACATCAAGGCCCTCTTCAAAAAAGAGGGCAAAAAGCCACAGGGCTAATCGATCCGATGACGACGGACGTCGCGCGATCCTTCACGACATGCACTTGCAGATGTCCGCACGAACAACTAGTATCATCCGGTTGTGTGAAACCCCAATTGGAGGACAACGATGGCATTTACCCTTGAACCCGGCGATCCCGCGCCCGAATTCTCACTGATCGGCACGGACGATCGTACGTACTCACTGGCGGATTTCGACGATGCATCCGTTCTCGTGCTCGTGTTCACATGCAATCACTGCCCCGCCGCACAGGGTGTTGAGGAACGGCTCAAGGTCTTCTACGAAAACTTCACGCCCGATGGCGTGCAACTCGTCGCCATCAACTCCAACGAGGACGTCAACCACCCCACCGATTCCTTTGAACACATGAAAATGCGCAAGCATGCCGAAGAATTGCCCTGGACCTATCTGCGCGATGAAGATCAGTCCGTCGCGCTCGCTTACGGTGCATTGCGAACCCCCCATTTTTATGTCTTCGATGCGGTACGTACGCTACGCTACACAGGCCGCCTCGATGAAAACCCCTTCGATGCCGAACAGGCAACCACGCACGAGCTGGTTGATGCCGTTAATGCGTTGCTCGCCGGCGACGAGCCACCGCTAGCCGTCACGAACCCGCTTGGCTGCAACGTGAAGTGGAAAGACCAGGACGCGCACTGGATGCCGCCCGACGCCTGCGACCTGGTCTAACGTCCAAGCGGTTACCCGGACCTCCCAAGCGCACCGATGCCTGGCCGCTACCAATCATCCGTACGAAACGGCGCCGCGGGCAGGCCTTCCAGGTTGTAGAGATTGCATCCTGCCGGGTTGTGACGATAGGCATACCGCACCGCGACCGGGTCAGGCACTGCGGCACATCGCACAACCACCGTGTCGCCGTCAATTTCGGCCTCGGCCCAGTGCCAGGTCTTGTCGCGACCCGCAATGGCAAATTGTTTCAGACTCGCTTCATCGCCATCACCCGGGAATCCGACTTCCTGCTCTACCACAGGTTTCAACCCGGTCTTGCTCCCAATCATAAGGCCACTCCCGACATGACTAAACGCCACGTGAATCGCATCGCCCTCGATCCTGTGGCTCTTGTATAGCGGGCCGGAATAAATCAGCTTCTCGCGCCCGTATTCTTTCGCCAGCGCCCACAAGGCCAGACGCGTCCCGACATCCTGCTTATTCGGCGGATGAATGTTTCTCGCCAGCCCAATGTCGATAATAACCGCCATGCCCGTCTTCGGAATCGACAATGCCCGGCGCTGCGCATCGCGGACGCCCGCATATCCGTCGCCACCTTGTGGTTTCTTGTTCGGCGCGCCGAAGTTAGCCAGTTGCACGTAATAGAACGGAAATTCATAGCCCCACAGGCTGCGCCACCCGGAGATCAGCGCTTTCATCTTGTGCAGGTAGATCTCGCCTTCGCTCCCGTTCGATTCGCCCTGGTACCAGATCGCGCCCCGTAACGCGTAGGGGATCAGGGGATGAATCCGCCCATTATAGATCATCGTCGGCGCCTGTTGACCACGCCCCACGACGGGGAGCCTCGGCATCGGGGGCGGCACAGCGCCCACATCGAGTGCCCCTTCCGCCTTCGGAACCCAGTCCTTAATATCCGCGATGACCTTACGGTACACGGCGCTTCCCGCCGCACTTGTCGGATCGGTGGCATCGACTTTGTCGCTGATCGCCTTCAACTCCGGAACGGCGCGAAAGCCCACCGGCGGCGTCCACGGTTCGATCCGTGTGCCGCCCCAATTGGACCCGATCAATCCGATCGGAACATCCAGCTCCTTGTGCAAACGCCGACCAAAGAAATATCCCACTGCCGTGAACCGCGCAGCCGTCTGCCGTGAACACACCTGCCACACCGCCTTCACGTCCCGCATCGGTGTCGGGCTCGCCCCTGCCCCGACCTTGATGTGTCGAATCATCGGAAAATCAGCAGCCGCCGTTTCCGCTTTCCCATTTGTTGCGCGGGCCAATGGCCACTCCATATTCGACTGGCCCGAACAGAGCCACACTTCACCCACCACCACGTTGGTGAGCACGGTCGGATTGTTCGTGCCACCGCCAGAGATGGTCATCTCGCGCGGCTCTGCCGAAGCGGGCATCGCCTTGAGCGTCACCATCCACTTGCCCGATTCATCCGTCACCGCCACGACTTCCTGCCCGCCGAATGCCACGCGGACCGCCTGCCCCGGCTCGACCCAACCCCACACCGGCACGGCGCGATCCCGCTGTAGAACCATGTTGTGCCCGAATATCCCCGCCGGCTGCGGCGCTGCCGCGCAAAGGCCAACCGCCATCACGAAAATTCCCACGCTCAACAGTTTCTTCATATTCTCCGTCCTGATCCTACGGTTGTAACCCCGTGTCCATATGCGACAGATGCAAGACCCAGCCCTCGGGGCCATCATCTATCCTACCGCGTACCGAAAGCATTCCGACAATTTCGTTGCGCTCGGAATCAAAATAGGTGCGCAAACACTTGATCGCACGGCCCCCCACCGCCCGGCGCGTCAGCTCCGGCTGCTGACCGTATGGTTTCCACGCAAGACCGTCGTCAGAGGAATAATGCCAGATCGATTGCGCCGGCCAGGTATCGGTCAACCAGAGATGCCATTCCGCGGCTCCGACCTGCAGAACATGGATCCAGCATCCGCCGCGGTGCGGCCCTTTCGGAAAATCCGGCAGCAGCTCCCTGATCGCACCCTTCGCGTCGCGGACAAAGGCCCACTCGCCGTCCAGCGCATCGCTCTCCACCGCGGTTCCCACCTGACCGAAGCCGTTGAGATAGGCGCGCCAGCGTCCTCCGGACAGCCGATGCAAGGACCCTCCGTCGGACCAGATCACGCGCTTCGCCGCCTCCGCCAGCGGTTCACCCTTCATCTTCCCGCGATAGGTCCAGGTGCCCGGCGCACCCGTCGGCGAAGTGAAGAACGCGGGATACAGGGGATTGGCGCCCGGCGAATAGCCCCTCGTAACACAACAATAGAAGACGTAGCCAAGCTCCGGAAACCACTGCATGGATGTACGTGTGAACCCGCGATCCCAGGCCAATTCGTCGGGATTGTCCGGGGAAAAAACGTCGTCAACGAGGCTCGCGTCGAACCGCGGGTCCAGTTTGCCGAGAGCCTGCATATTCGGTCCACGGCTCACCGCCGCCACCTTCTCCTCCGGTGCCGCCTTGTGATAAGGCTTACCCAGGCGCCCATGCGAGTTGGTTGCGCCAAAAATCAACGATCCGCGCCAGAGCTCATACTGCCCCTCGCGCCGCACGACCGACACGTAGGCGCCGTGCGAACGAATCGCCTCAAACGGCCGCGCCCAGTATCGCTGTCCGGAACGCGCCGGTTTACCCGGCAGCTTCGCGGCCAGGGGAAACCGCTCCAGCTGACTATCGCTCACCGTCAGTCGCGCCGTACAGCCGGCGAGTGCCGCGGCGCTGACAATCAAGACGACTGGAATGCGTAATTTCATACGTGCCGGATGCCTGTAAAATCGATGTGGTTCGAACGCAAACTATCAAGGATTGGCCGCACGTGCACGTACGGACATCCGTCACGCTCCCTGTTAGCGCAGCAATGCAAACTCGATCACCTGGCCACGGCTGACGCCAGCATCTCCGCCGAAAAGATTCAGCGTATCGTCCGCATACGGTACGGCGGGCATGAATTTCGCTGCCATTTCTATTCCTCCCGAGATGCATGCGTGGTCTGTTTATCCGCCAGACAGCCGTGTGCCTCATTGCAGATGGTTGCAACCCTTGTTGATCCTGCTACACTAACCGTGACGCAGGAATCAACACATGAATCGTGTACCCGGATTTTCACTGCTCGAGATCATGATCGTCGTGACAACGATCGCGTTGCTGGCGCTGCTCGGGGTCCCGGCCTTCATAAAGGCGCGCACCCAGTCGCAGATGAATACCTGCGTCAACAACCTGCGCCAGATGCATGCCGCCAAGCAACAGGCCGCGCTGGAAAACAACTGGAGCGAGAACGACAGCGCCGGGACCATCGGCAATCCCTTTTACATGGACACCATCTCCGCCTACCTCAAGCACGGTGAACGCCCCATCTGTCCGACCGGTCCAGACTGCTTCTACAATGCGATCAAGGATCCGCCCAACTGCCTCAGTGGTCTGCCGGGCCATGTTTACGAGTAGACATCGGCCCTCTTGCGGACCTGCTCAGGGCTTCCACGTAAACACAATATTCATCAGGCAACACACAGCTACTTCGCCTGCCTCAGGACATAATACGAGGTCTTCCAGTCCTCCGCGCGGATCGGACTGAAGCCGCCCGTTTCTATGAACAGGTACGGTGCGCTGGCACCCCTGATGACCTCCTTCGGATCCTTTCCATCCAGCTCGAGCTCGAAGTCATCCGACTCCTCCACCTGCGGTGCCAGCATGATTTCACCGACTTTCGGCGGCACTTCGACCTGCCTGATGATCATCCCGAAAACCTCCGTGCGTCCGAGGTCGATCAGCGTACGGCCGGTCCAGATCCGGTTGACGTTGTCAGTCTCGCCGCTTTCTTTAAAAGTGATGTTCCGAAAGGGCAGGCGGTCGACGTTTTTCTTCTTGTCGAAGGTGAACTCCTCGATGGTGGCAACACGGTCCACGACCGCCCACGTACCGAGGATCTCCTTGTCGGCTGTGAACGTGCCGTCATACACGAATTTGTCGGCTTCCTTGCGGGTGGCCTGCCAGCGCGACGTCAACCTGGGCATCTTGAGCACAAACGCATCACCACCCGGTATGGCCCTGATGAACCCGTAGACGCGCCCGCGCAGGATCCGCGTCTGGTTGGGGGTAATCTGCCCGCCCGGCGCAACGATCGGATCGGGAATCGCCGCATGGGCCGCCGCAAACAGCTCGAGTCCGAGCTTCTTCGCCTCGGGACTGGCCGTCCTGAGCTGGCGGGCGATGCCGCCGATGGGACCGGTTGATCCGAAGGCGCGCCCCCGTATAACGACTTCGCTGACAGCCGGGAGGACCTTCGCGTAGAACCGTTCGTCCAACGCGACCTTCGTGAGCGGCCGCATGGCGGCCGTACTCATCCACCAGTCGTCGTTCTGCAGAAAAGTCACGAGACGGTCCACGTGCAACGCGATCCGTTCGGGTTCGGCACGCGCAAGTGCCTTCATCGCCGCCTGGGCGACCCACCATGACTCATCGGGATCCCCCAGCATCTGGCCCGCGAGTTCGAACATCTCGTCGGTGACGCGATCGTCGGGTAGCGGCCGACCCTTGAACATGCCGGTCAACGCCAGCAGGCCGGCGTGGCGGACCCGCGGGTCATCACTCTTCATCAGCGGAACGACCAGGTGGTCCCTGCCCTGTCTCACCATCGTGTTCACGGCGCCCGACCGGAACGCGAATTCCGGATGGTGGGCGTACATCAGCAGCACGTCATCACTGACGTCGTCACCCCAGCGCCTGCCCACGGCCGCGGAGGCGTCGTTGGGGAGATCCTCCCGGCCCAGTTCCTGCACCTTGCCCGGCCGGTACTCGCCGGCCACGTTTGATTGAAAAACATCGTCCGCCGCCGTGCCCCAGGGACGCTCCGGCAAAGGGTAGGTCTTGCACCACTTCGTCGGCGGCGCCCCAAAGAGGCGCAACTTCTTGCGTGTCGCCGTGAACACCAGCGCATGGTAGGTGCCCCAGGCGCGCCCCTCGGTGGCCGAGCTATCGTACCCGCCGCCGTCGTGAACGCCGATGCTGCCGTCATGCCGGCGCGAGAGTTCGAAGTGCCAGCGACGTTCGTTCATGAAGGACCGGAATTGCTTCGGTTTCGTTTCATCCATGAGTTGCATGGCATTGGCGTGCCAGATCTCGCCGATCCCGCCGCCGGTGTGCGCGCGGTTGAACCACGAGCTGGCATAGAAGCTCTTCATGGCGGAATTGTCGCGCGCTCGCGCGTAGACGGATTTCTCGCCTTCCGGCGTCAGCTGCGCCGCGGCGGCCATGGCCAGCGCCAATCCGGCGGACTTCCCGTTGTCCCGAAAACCGCCCTCCGGCCAATGGTCGCCGTAGGCCACATTGCCACGCCCGGCGTAGCGGAAGAAATGCGTCAGCGCGCTCTGCAGCGTGTGAGCGTCCACCTCCACCCCGCATTGCCGCGCCAGCAGCAGGAAGGTCAGGCAGTGCACGCCGGCGGCGTTCATGTGGCCACCACCCATGTAGGTGAAGGAAGCCTTCCCGCGGCCGCTCCAGCCGCCGGAGTAGATCTGCTCCTTGAGCGACTCGGTCATACTTTTGATGACCGGAAGGATGCGTTCGTCGCCGGTTCTCAGGTAGTACTCGCAGACGCCCGGTCCCCTAAGCCCGTGAGACCAGGGGTAGTGACCGACGCCCTTGAAGTCTTTCATCCATCCCCGTACGACGTCGAGATCCTTCTCTTCACCCGTCGAGAGCAGGAACAGCACCGAGCCCCATCGCGGCTTCTCTTGCTTTGCCAGCAGGTCGGCCAAATTGCGCACGATGCGGTCGGACTTCGGGCAATTGAGTGGCCAGGTCTCGCTGTAGGCGCCCAGCACCGGCAGCCGGACGATCACCTCCCGGGCGGCTGCGCGTTGGTCAGGCTTTGCCGTCGACGTAATGTCCACCGCGATGGCGTCCAACTCCAGGTCGAAAGCATCATTTTCTTTCCCCAGGTCGACATCGTCCGACAGCGCAGCAGATGTTACGTTCTCGCTTGTGGATCCCATGGACTCGCCGTCCCGAATCATCAGCCGCAGCACCCCGTCCGTGGCCTCGGCTTCTCCGAGAATGTTGGCAAGCTGGACGCGCGGGTCGATGTCCTTGAGCATATGCCCGTTGATGCTCTCGATGATCTGCCCTTTCTTGAGTTCGCCGGTGGCGGCCGCGGGCGAACCCGGTTCGACGTTGTTGATTTGAATCGTGAACGCAGGGTCGATCAGGTCGATGCCGATGCCCACCGGGCCGTAATTCTTCATGGTCCAGGTCTGTCCGGACACAGGGTAAGGGATGTAGATCGGCTGGACCCTATAGTAGTCCAATGCCGAAACATCCGTGGGTTCTGCGCTCAGCAAATCGGCCATGGCCTTGCCCATGGCCTCCCCGACATCCATGTAAGTCTCGGCGTGCCCGCCGTAGTGACCGCTGGAGCCACCGCCGTAGCAAAGCGGGTTGGCGTAGACAGTGGCGACGTTGCCCTCGAATTGCCTGTGCTTTCCGTCTTCGCCGTCGACCGCGAGCTGGGCCTCGAGGATCAGTCCTTCGCTGCCATTGGCGCCTTTCTTGGTCTGCCCGAGCGTGGCGCAGACAAACTTGGCATCTGGAGCATCGAAGTCTTTGCGCAGCTGTACAATGAACCGCACGAGGTTTTGCTCGTAGCGACTGGCATGGGCTGCATTGTAGCGATCCTTGTCGCCCTGCCAGAAGAGGAATCCCGCGACCTTGTATTCCGTCGCTCCGGGGTAATACTTGTCGAGATTGTTGAGCACCTGCCTGGCACTGTCGACATCGTCGTCATACTGCTTGCCCGCGTACCATTGTCCGACGATTTTCTCGCCGTTGCCCGTCGGGTCGCTCGGGGTTCCGCGGTAGCCCGGCTGCATCTTCCCGTCATGTTCGTATGGCTCGCTGCCTGGCGGGAGCAGATCCCAGCCGAGGCTGCGATTCCCGATACAGCTCTTGAGGATCATCACCGGCGCATCCATCAGGTTTCCGACGTGATGCCCGATGCCAATCTCCGGGCCGACGTGTTTGCCGCTGATCGTCATCCACTCGTTCTTGTAGTCCTTGAAATTCATGACGCGCACGTTGCGAACATCCTTGCGCACGGTCCAGTTGCCAGCGTCGTCCACGAGGTAGGCGTACTTCCCCTTGCTCACGACCGCGTGCCGGAGCGCCCCCTCGTTCTCGCCGGAGATGCGGCCGAAGCCCAGCATGTTGGACTGGCCCAACAGGATGAAGACCTGCACCGGCTTCTTCATATCGGCGGGTCTGCCGTCGGGATCGTGGAGTTGCATCTCGGCGGCAGACGCGTTGAAGGCGAGTCCCGTGGCGACGATGATCATGGTGGTCAACGCGGGCTTCTTCTCGAGTTGCATCTCTCACTCCTTGCTTTCTGTCGGCTAGTCTCGTTCACTTTCGATTGTTGTCGACAGCAATCGAGCGAAATCTACGGAGCCCTCACTACACTATTAAAGTGACCTGACCTCCTGAAACGAGTCCAGCCATATCTTATAGTAATCGAGCGTTTTCGCGATAAGTTGCTCGATCGCGATCTCTTCGACACGCTCTACGAGGCAAGGGTTTTCGTGGCGCAATGGCGCCGGGAGCACAACACCTTGCGGTCGCACAGCTCGATCGGATATCGAACGCTGGCACCGGAGGCGGGCGCCTGATCCCTCGCCCCGGATCTGGAGTCGCATCAACCCGTACCTCGCCTCGGCCTTGCCCAGCAACTCCGCAAGCAGGACGCGCGGGTCCACATCCCTGAGGGTCTCACCGTTGATGCTTTCGATGATCTGTCCTTTCCCAAGTCTGCGGGCGGGGTCTGTCTTTTTAGGAATGCTTGATTTTCCGGTAGGGTCGGGCACCATCTGGTGAGTATGAGCGATCGACTGCTAACCGAGGAAGAGATTGGCCAATATCGGAGGCTGGGGTACGTGGTGGTGCCGGAACTGATTGCAGCGGATACACTGGCGGAGATCGATGACGCTATCCAGAAGTTGACGACCGCAGCGCTCGGGCAGGAGGACTACTCCGATATCCTGGAGTTGGAGCCCGGCGACGGGCCGCCGATCGCTCGCCGCGTATATAATCCCTTCGAGCAACATGAAGCGTTCGAGCGTCTGGGTCGCGCTGAGCAGATTCTCGATCGCGTTGAGCAACTCGTTGGACCGGATCTCCAAGTTCAGCACAGCAAGCTCAATATGAAACCGGCGGCGGTGGGCTCGGCGGTGGAGTGGCACCAGGATCTCACCTATTTCCCGCATACGAACGATGACTTGCTCGCAGCTCTGGTCTACCTGGACGACGCGACCGAGGAAAACGGCTGCCTGCAAATCTTGCCCGCACAACACACGGCATTCCTCGACCATACAACCGACGACGGTATGTTTGCCGGCATGATCACCGAGGATCTCTCCAGCCACATCCCGAATGCCGTGGCGTTGCCGGCACCCGCGGGATCGGTAATCTTCATTCACTGCCTGACCCCGCATAGCTCCCTGCCCAACAGATCTCCCCACCCCCGGCGCACGATGATCTTTGAATACCAAGCTGCGGATGCCTTCCCCATCTATTTGGGGGAGATGACTGCATTGAGCGAGGGGTTACCCGTCCAAGTTCGCGGCAAACCGTCGACCCGGGTTCGTTTCGGAAACATCGAACCTGTCATTCCGCGCTTAGCCAGCAGGGTCCGTTCCCTCTACGACCTGCAGGCCCGTCACCTAACCGAATCGTAGGCACACCTCTAAATCGAAGGTTCACGGCTCCGAATCGAACGCCAACCGTCATGCGCTGCGGCGGCGGCGGCCAGCTCCGGGCATCTGCGGCAAATTATTTATGCAAAGACGCTTGCCTGAGCCCTGCCCAGCGGGGATGCTTGATGCAGTCGGCCGGGCGTTCGGCTCGGATCAAAAAAGGAGAACGTGATTGTGAAAAACATGATGTGGATGATTATTGGTGCCATGATTTTCGGAAGCGGTTGCCAGACGGTCGCGACCAGAGGCAAGAAACCGGTCTCGCAGGTTGGAAACTCGATTCAATCCGTGATTAAGGCGAATCTCGGCCAGAAGACGACAATCTTTGACAAGACGGGCAAGCAGGTGGCGCAACTTCCGAAAAACGCGAACGGAAGCGTCTCGATCTACAACAAGACCCAGAACGGGCAAGATAACTACACCTTCGACGATAGCGGCGTGATCAAGAAACACCTGTGCAGTTACGGTAGAGATTATGGGGCCGGGAAGTGGAAAGAAGTGAAATAGTTCCCCGTCCGGCCGAACAGGGTCTGTCTCTTTACGGCATGGCGAGAACCCAACCACGGGCGGGGCTGATCGCATGCCATTCGGGGCCGTGCTTTCCTTCGCGTCGGTTTGCGACATAGGTGTAGAGATAAACGACGCCCGAACGGTTTGGTACGGGCTCAAATTCATCGGGGAGCTTGCTGAAGTCCTCCCGTACCATCACCTCCGCGCGACCGTCCTTGATAACCATTCGGTCGAGGGGTAAGACATGCTCGTGGTGTCCCGACTGCTCATAAATTCTCACGGTGATCCCGTAGTCCGTGCCCGCATGAACCTTGTTGAAGATCAATCGATAGGATAGCTCGACCGGTTGCCCATACGGAATCGTGCGGATCCGTGACTTCGCGATCATGTAGCATTCGCGATCGGAACCCAGGTCTCGGAATGTGACGAAATTGCCGTAGCCCTTCATCTTCTTTTTCAAGTCCCAATCTTCGGGCAGCATCGGGTATCCGTCGTCGCTGAACCAACGGTCCGGATCTCCCTGACGGCGCCTGCCCTTCAACGTCTGCTGTGCCGCCTGGATCTCATTTCTCTCGGCGTCGGAGGCGACGATCTCCCGTTCAAGCCGGCTCAACAATCCCTGGCCTCTCAGAAAGTTGTCCAGGGTCGGCGCACCGGTGAATGCGTCCATCGCATGCCGGCGATTCCCGGTCAGAACGCGCCGTCGCAGCGGCTCCATATCGGTCCCCAGTTTCTTAGCTCGCGCCCGGTCAACCCGCCGCCCCTTGTCGACAAGCGTTCGGTACTGCGTGAATTCATCAACGGTCGGCAACACCTTGCAGGCCAATTGGCTACAGTGCAGCGCCAGCTCATCGAAACAGTTTCGCGTGAGTTCCGTGCGTGCTTTGTTGATCCGCTCGGCAAACGCGGCTGTGGGATCCCTGAGAGACAACATATCGAGGGCGATCACCGCTGACTGGTATCCCCGGTAACCTGCCCCTTCCTGTTTGGAGGTCCGCACAATTCCGGCGATCTCCTTTCCCAGCTCCGGAGGCGGTTGCAAGCGCAGATTCCAATCATCGAGCAGCGGGCGCAACTGTTTCATGAGCTGGGGATACTTCTGCTGGATGCCCTCGATCCGCGCAATGTACTTCCGCACGTCGTCCTTGGAGTAGGCCGTGCCGCGACGCGCAACGGGTATCACCGCCGCCAGGTCCGTTGTCGGTATGCGCTTCTTCTCGCGCGAATCGCGCGCAACGTATACCACGGCGTCCCCTTCACGCGTCGCCGTCCTTGCCCAGACGCTTCGGCCATCGCGCGTGACAATCAGGCGTTCAGCGAATATCGGAAGGGTGCCCACCAACAAAAGCGCCGTCACCGTTACGATCTTTCGGCACCGTCGAAGCAGTATGGGATCGATCATATCACCGCCAGCCGGCATTCAGGCACGCGCCAATTCGTCTGCCTTGTGAACCACGATTTTGGCACCCTGCACTTCGACGACTTCGACAGCAATGTTCGCGTCGATAAATTCGCCGACGGTTTGCACGGGGACGACCGTGTCGTCGATCAATGCCGTACCCGCGGGATTGAGATTCGACACGGCCACGCCGTGTTTTCCGATCAGCGTCGCGTACGCTTCGGGGGCCGCCGTAAAGCCATCCTCGGCCCGGGCCTCATGCGTCAACATGCTGTCCTTGCCCACCGGCGAATCGGGGTCGGCAAGTAACCGGGCGACCACCGTCCAGACCAGGATGCTGGCGGCGATGAAGAGAATGCCACCGATTGCGACTGCCACACCAAATTCTGAAGGCGTCAAAACGTCCCGCAACCTCATCAGTACGACGATGATGACGGCGAGGACGATCAACTTGGACACGAGGGCCACAGGATGGTGAATCATGGTGTTCTTTTCCGTTTGCGTCTGCCAGACAGCATATTTTCATTTGGTAATCTTTTCGATCCGCAACGCGGCCAACCGATCGGCGAATTACCCGGAAACGCTCAGGTTGCGTATTTCAGTACAGCAATAAAGTGGCAGCATGTGCCGGCTAACACAAAGAGATGCCACACGAAATGACCGTAACGCAGTCCCTGCGCTGCATAAAACGTAACGCCCAGCGTATAGGCCATACCGCCGGCGCCCAGCCAGATCACGCCCCACGGGGACACATGGTCCCAAAGTGGCTTGATCGCAATGACAATCAGCCAACCCATGGCGACATAGATAACCGTGGAGACGGTCGGATGTCGCAGGCGCGCAAACGCCTTGAAAACAATCCCGAGGATGGCCAGACCCCAGATGACCCCAAAAAGCGACCACCCCCAACCGCCGCGCAGCACAACCAGCGTGAAAGGCGTGTACGAACCGGCAATCAACAGATAGATCGCTGAGTGGTCGAGAATCTTGAATACGCGCTTGGCGCGCCCCTGTGGCATCGCATGGTAGAGCGTCGACATCAGGTACATGAGTATCATTGTCGCCCCAAAGATGCTGGCCGCCACAACACCGATTGCGCCCGCGGAGCGCGTTGCAACAACAATCATGATCGGCGTCACAGCGATGGCGCCAACCAGGCCGACACCATGGCTAATACTGTTAGCGATCTCTTCCCCGAGACTCTGAACGCGATGGCGCCATAGACCCGTCTTTCCCCCTTCGCTCGTTTCGCTCGGTTTCACAGAATCATGCTACTCGCGTAAGATCAGGAGTAAACGGATTTCGGCGGCGATTCGCGATCGGCCCGCACACGCATGCGCGGCCACTTGCCCACTTTGAAGCGCGCGGCGGCGACGTAGGGTTCCAGCATCACCGGAAAACGAATGGGGCCCGGCTTGCGGTCTTTGGCCCGATCGATATCGGATTCGTACCCTTCTCCCATATCTGTTCGGCCGCATGATTGCCACGGATCAGAACGCCGCCTGGAGCGGGCACAGGACGGGATCGAGTACCTTGATCGCGCTGGATCAGCCGAAGACCGACTTCAGGCTCGGCCTCGGCTGTGGCTTCGACCGCCGTAGCTATTCCCGTTGCGCTTAGCGCGTCCATTGTGTCGACCGCCACGCTTGCCGCTTCCGTTACGGCCGCCATTGCCGCCGGAACGGCTGGGCGCAGCCTGGGTGGATTCGAACGCCATATCGCAATGATACGCGTGCTCCATTTCGGCGGGCACCGGCTTGCCCAGCAAGCGTTAGATATCCCGCAAATATGACCGATCCTCGGCACTACAGAACGAGATGGCATCGCCGTTCGCTCCCGCGCGTGCGGTGCGGCCGATACGGTGCACATAGGTTTCGGCTTCCGCGGGAAGATCGTAGTTGATCACATGCGTGATGTCTTCGACGTCCAATCCGCGTGCCGCAACATCGGTCGCCACCAGGACGCGGAAACGTCCCTGCTTGAACCCATCCAGCGCACGGGTACGCGCCGCCTGACTCTTGTTGCCATGAATGGCCGTACCGCGAACTCCGGCGGACTCCAGTTTTTTCGCGACACGGTTTGCGACGTGTTTCATCTGGGTGAAGATGAGCGCCTTGTCGATCTGAGAATCACCATTCAGCAGGGACACCAGCAAGGCGTCCTTGTTTTTCTTTCCAACGAAGAGCACCTTCTGATCGATGCGCTCCACCGTTGGCTCCTCGGGATCGATGGCCACCCGCTCCGGATTGCGAACCATGGTCCGCGCCAACTCCTCCATCTTGGGCGGCATCGTCGCCGAAAAGAACAGGGTTTGCCGGTCGTCCGGAAGCTTGGCCAGCACGCGCTTGACGTCGGGGATGAAGCCCATGTCGAGCATGCGATCCACTTCGTCGAGGATGAAGACTTCCACGTCATCCAGGCGAATAAGGCGCTGCTGCATCAGGTCGAGCAGGCGACCGGGCGTCGCCACGAGAATGTCGATTCCGCGGTTGAGTGCTTTCACCTGATGATACTGGCTGACGCCACCGAAAATCACGGCATGGCTAATACGCAGAAAGCGGCCATAGGTATGGATGCTTTCGTCGATCTGCGCCGCGAGTTCACGAGTGGGCGCAAGAATAAGAGCGCGTGGCGCTCCCTTGCGTGGCCCGCGCGAGTCCTTCGCAAGCCGCTGCAAGAGCGGCAGGGTAAAGGCAGCGGTTTTGCCGGTGCCGGTCTGGGCCGTGCCCAGCAGATCACGATCACGCAGAAGGTGCGGTATGCACTTCTCCTGAATAGGCGTGGGCGTGACATAGCCCTTGGCAGCGACGGCCCGTTGTAGTTCTGGAATCAGGGCGCCAAAGACGCCCTCCGAATTTCCGGGCGTAGGCCCGGACTGTTCCGCGTGTTCACGCGGAGCGTGTGTATTCTCTCTCATGTTTTTCCTGGTCCGGGGTTTAACTACAGTCCTAAGCCCGCCGGACGCGTGGATAAGAAAGGACCGCGATGATCGCGGCGATCGGGTATCCCGGTTTGTTGGGTTGGGATGCCCGCGTGACGTGACAGGCAATCGCTTTGTAAGCGATGCTGATAGGCCCGGCAAAACGGTCGCGCGGACATAACGTCACGTAGAAGGGGCAAGGTTTTACCGGACCGGGGCCAGAAGCGCAAGCATAAAAAACAAAAATTGGAACTTCGGCCCAGGCACAGACATCATGGCCCGGAGCTCAGTTCCACCATGCCACGCGTGAGCCTATACCATCTCTGGGCACGCAGACTGATTGAGAATGCCGGGCTCGATGCCGACGATGTCTCCACAAAGACCGAAAAACAGGCCCTGATCCTGATTCTGCAGCTGATGGAACGCGGCGGGGCCTAGAGCGGGCAGGTGGAGCCCGGTAACGGGCCCTTATGTTTCGGTGTCGATGAGATGTTGGCTCGTCGGGTCCAGTTTCCGCGTATCGGGAATATCAAAGCGAATGCCGTACATATCGATCAGGATGATTCGTCGATCGGACATTCGTCGAATAGCGCCACGATCCTTGAGGCAAATTGTACGCGGACCACGGTCGGTCTCCAATTCCCAGGTGGTCACGCCATGGCGTGACGTAACCGCCTGAATCGCCTGCACACGAGTCGTGAAGTAATAGCGTTCAAGTTCGTCTTCGAGGACGTCGCGCGTCTCCGTCCGCAGCATTGATGGCGTCTTAACGATACCGATCTCGGCACCACGGGAGTCCAGCAAAACGATATAGTTTTCCGGGTCGGTTACCGGAAACGTTCGTCGAATCGCGACATCGCAAAAGACGTCCGAATGAACTTTCAACTCCAGCTTTCCGTCTGCAAGGCGCCGCAGACGAACCGCATCGGGAATCAACCAGCCGTCGGAGTCGAACATCTCAGCCTCCTATCCCCACGATCTGGTTGAGATTGGTCTGCATATCGCACAACCGGCGGAACAGGCCGTCCTCCCTGGCCATCAGTTCAGCGTGGGTGCCCTGTTCCAGCAGTCGCCCCTTATCAAGAACAATCAGCCGGTCGGCATTGCGCAAGGTCGAAAATCGGTGCGCGATCGCGATCGTGGTGCGTCCCCTGATCAGGTTGCCGACCGCCTCGCGAATCGCCATCTCGGTCTCCGTGTCGACGCTTGAGGTTGCCTCGTCGAGAATCAGGATCCGTGGATCTTTCAATATCGCACGTGCGATGCCGATGCGCTGGCGTTCGCCACCCGACAATCGTGTGCCGCGTTCGCCCACGAGCGTATCGTATCCATCCCGGGAGGCGGCGATGAACTCGTGTGCGTTGGCGGCGCGTGCGGCACGCATCACATCTTCCTGCGTTGCATGGGGATTGGCGTAGGCGATGTTCTCCGCGATGGTCCCATGAAAGAGATGTGGATCCTGCAGCACCATACCGATCTGTTGACGCAGGCTGTGCATGGTCACATCGCGGACGTCGACCCCGTCAATTTCAATTGTACCGGAGTCTACATCGTAGAAGCGGGCCAGCAGGCTGATGACCGTACTCTTGCCGGCGCCGCTTGCGCCAACGACACCGATCATTTCACCCGGGTGAATCGCAAACGACACGTCCCGCATAACGTCCGCGCCAGGCTCATAGGCAAAGGTCACATTTTTGAATTCGACGCGCCCGTCGATCGGGCGCAATTTCGCACCCGACGCCGGATCCTTAACGAGCGGTTCGGCGTCGATGACTTCAAACACGCGCTGAGCGGACGTCGTGGCACGTTGAAAGCGCTGGCTCAGACGGCTTAAATTCGTCAGGGGAACGTAGAATCGCCACAGATAGTTAACAAAGGCAATCAAGGTGCCGAGCGTGACGCCACCACCCACAATCACCATATACCCTCCATAGCCCCATATGAGAGCAAATCCCATAGCGGTCACGAACTGCGTGGTGGGATGAAACCGGGCAAAGGTACGGGCGGCGTCTACGGCCGCGTCTCGGTATTCGCTACTGCGCGTATCGAATCGCTCCGACTCCCGCGACTCCTGCGCGAAGGCCTTCACGATGCGTACGCCTGAGACCACGTCGGTCATCAGCGCTGTCAGGCGCGATCGCTTGCGCCATACCGCGTGAAAGATTCGACGGATGCGCTTGATAAACCGAACGGTAAGGAAGATGACAATCGGCGCCGGTATGAACGTCACGAGCGTCAGGGTCGGGCTCAATATCGACATGATCACGATGATGACCACGATCGTCATGATATCGCGCAGGACATCCTGGAACCCGTCGGACAGGAAATCCTGAAGATTGTTGGTATCCGACGTAACACGATCGATGATCCACCCCGTATTTTTTCGGTCGTAGAATTCCAGCGACAACGTCTGCAGGTGATCGTAAACGTCCTTGCGCAGTTCGAAAACCACGCGTTGCCCGAGCCAGGCAACCAGGTACGCACGCAGCCCGGAAAACAGCGCACTGAACGCGTAGATGGAGACGATACCGGCAATGATCCACGCGAACAGTGTCAGATCGCGATTGGGAATCACCTTGTCGATGAGGATCATGGTCAAGATCGGCTGCGTCATCTCGACCGCGGTGATCATCAAGATCAACATCAGGGCACCGGCTGCCTGCATCCTGAACGGTCGCAATCGCGCCAACAAACGGCCCAGAAGTCGCCGCCGATCCAGGCAGTCGGGGCAGACGCCAAGGCGAACCGGTATCGGCTTGCCGCAGGTTTCACACGAATCCGTGCGCGGCGCGACTTGCCTCCGCCAGTCGCGTGCTCCGTCATCAGTCTCCGGCCCAGCCCTGTCTGGATACTGCTGCTGCAGTAGCGCGTTTGCTTCGTCCAGCGCCGCGAGCACGTTTGGCGAAGCGGCCCAGGTAAAGCGTGCCACTGACTCCGCGCGTTGCTCCCATCGAATCTGGATGAACCCACAGCCCTGCATGCTCTCCGGCCTCAAGTCGATTACGCCCGCGAGCGGGATGCGATGCACGAGGTCATAGCCCCCGGAGGTCGAGGACACGACCAGTAGTTCATTCGTTGTTAACAGACACCAACCGTCGCCGAAGGAGCCGTCCGGGCGCAGGTCAAGCGGGATAACAACCCGGGGCATGACACGCACACCCGTGGTCTGCGCCAGCCAATCCAGAACGGCGGAGGGGACAGCGGCGGCGATGTCCGACGGATCCGATGCGTCGGCAGGAGGATGCCCGCGATTCATACGATCCATACGAGGACGCGCAGAACGGACGCGTTTTTCTCCATCACCGCCGCCGCCGGTATGGGCCCGCGTGATGCACGCCTACGCGTCCTTCTTGTTCTCATTCTTCTTCGCCGGCGCCTGCGGCTCGACAATAAAGAGCAGGTCCTCCACATTCACGGCCTGGCCGGTGCTGGGAATGATCTTGACGACCCGATACTCGCAATTGGAGTCATAGAGATCTTTGCCGTTGGCGTTGTACGAACTCAGGGTCAGGGGCGTAAACAGCTTCATCGCCTCCAGTAGACAGAGCTTTGAATCCGTCGTAATGACGTCGTCGACACTGATGAAATCCTTATCGCTCGGAGACGGCGCGGTATAGAAGACACCCGGCGACGGAGCCATGACTTTGAGTTCCTTCGACCCTTCGATCTTGATCGCGTCACCGTCCAGGGCGAGCATCCGAATATCGGCAGTGGCTTCGATTTCGCGGCTCAATTCCTCGACATCGATCCGGCGCAAGAATGCGCTGACATAGCCGGTATCGTAGGACCCGGAACGGAAAACCTCGTCGGACAGGATCCGCTGGAGCAGCGGGATATTGGTGCAGATGCCCCGAATGCGAACGCGGCCGAGATAAGCGACCAGTTGCTCGACCGTGTCCTCGCGCGTCTCGCCGCGACAGATGATCTGCAGGATCATGTTGTCATAAAAAGGCGGGACTTCCTTACCCGGCGCAATACAGGACAGAACGGCGATGCCCTTCTCTTCCGGAATTTCGCAGGCGGTCACCTTGCCCGGTGAAGGCTTGAAAACAACGTCGCCATGGGTGTCGAACCCGGCCATCTCGGCGTTGACGCGAACCTCCATGGCGTAGCCCCTCGGATCAACCACGTACTCGTCGATGCGTTGTCCCGATGCGATTTCGAATTGGGCCTGCACGATGTCGATCCCGGTCACCAACTCCGTGACCGGGTGTTCGATCTGCAGCCGCGTATTCATTTCCATGAAGTAGATATCGCCGGCCTTGATGTCATAGATAAACTCAATCGTGCCCGCGCCGAAGTAATCAATTTCGTCAGCAATCGCAGCGGTATAAGAATAGACTGATTGCTCGAGATGCTGCGGCAGGATGTCCGACCCGGATTCCTCGACGATTTTCTGGTTGTTTCGTTGCACCGTGCAGTCGCGCAGGCCAAGAATTTTCGTATTGCCGAATTTGTCACGCAGCAACTGGACCTCGACGTGCCGCATTGATTCGACAAATTTCTCGAGATACACATCGCTGTTGCCGAAGGCACTACGCGCCTCGGCGGAAATTTGCATGAAGAGATCGTTGAAGTCGTCCGGATTTTCCACGACTTGAATGCCCTTGCCGCCTCCACCGTGAACGGCCTTGATCAAAATCGGGTAACCAATCTGGGCGGCAAGTTTTTTGGCGGATTGCGAATTGGTCACGATACCGCGGCTGCCGGGTACGACCGGCACGTCGAGCCTGATCGCCGTATTGATCGCGTTGGATTTGTTACCCATCATTTCCATGCTCTTGACCGACGGCCCGACGAAGTTCAGGCCGTGGCGGCGGCAGAGCTCCGCAAATTGCGAGTTCTCCGATAGGAACCCGATGCCGGGGTGAATCGCGTCGACCTTCTCGCGCTCAGCGACGGTAATGACGCTCTGCGCATTGAGATAGCTCTCGTCCGGAGTATTGCCGCCAATACAAACCACGCGATCATCCTCCTTAGCCATTTCGGCGACCGGCGACTCGGAATCGGCATCCGACACGACCAGTACGGCCGGGATCTTAAGGTCATGGCATTTGTGGAGCAGCTTTGCGGCCGGGCATCCACGGGCATGCAACAAGACGCGGCGAATGGGCCGCATGAGGCTCACGTCGTCGACTTCTTCCTCCGCCGGGCCGTCCTCGCTTTCATCCACCTCGGGGGCCAGTACGCCTTCCAGCGCGCGTTCCATAACCTCTTCGACACTCAGCGTCGCGCGGGGGATGCGCGCGTCAATTTCAACCAGTCGATCATCGAGGTCCGGCGCAAAGGGATGGCGCACGAGACCTTGCATTGCCCCCTCAACTTCCGAGAGATAGTTACTCAAGGTCGACGTCGCGGGAAGGTAGGACGGCACGACGATCTGGCCCGCGAAGGGCATGTTCGTGCCGGACAAGTAGTACGTCTGCACAAGCGGATGGGTCACAAAGCTGGCCTGTGCACCGCCGGTACAATCTCCGAATCCGAAACAGACGACAGGCAGGTTGTTGTCCCGAATAAAGCGGGTGATACGGTCGTTCATGATCGGCATCGAAAACAGGGCCCCCGCGCCTTCCTTGGTCTGCATGCCGCCCGAAGAAATGAAGCAGATGAGCGGCAGACTTCGATCGACACAGACTTCGAGTAATTGACAAAACTTCTCGGCACTGGCCATGTCGAAGGCGCCGGCCTGGAACTGCAGGTTCGAGATCGCTACGCCAACCTGGCGGCCATCCGGAACCCGCGCCAGGCCAGTGATCAGCCCGCAGGGCTGGGTCCCGCGGGAAAGGGTCTGTTCGATCGAGATTCGAAAACCGGGGAAATGGTGCGGATCTGCACTCATCAAGTCACCGCTTTGTTCATCAAAATCCGTGAAATAGCGCTCGATGATCGCCTGCGGATGCACCGCGCCCGACTTCTTGACCTTGAGCAATAGGTCCTGAATGAGCAGGTCGCGATAGGCAATAGTCAGGCGATTCCAGAAGTCCTTCACGCCGATGTTACGCGGATTGATACTTCCATCGTAACGACGTTCGCCGCGCTGGGCGGTATAGTGTCGCGGCAGGAGTTGTTCGAAGACGAAGGTGATGATCGCGAAGAGCGGCTCCGATACGCGCGGAAATACGTGTCGCTTCCAGGCTTCGACCGACTTCAACACCTCACTGCGCGACGGATACTCAAGGAACTCGTTGAGCCACTCCTGGAACTGGACCGTGAGTCGCTGCTGACCTTCCCGCTCCGGCTCGGAACTGCGCACCGCCAGTTCGCGCGTGGCCTGCTCGAGCGCGGGCTCGATTAGTCCGCGCACAGAGTCCTCGGCGATGATGTTGTATTCATTCGCCTCGCGCGCGATGGCACGCAAGTTCTCAATGATCGCATCGTATATTGAATCGAAAATCAGCAAATTCTCGCATTGATGGACGAAGGACTCGCGGACAGCCTCGTGGCGGGCAACGTCGAGCACGGTCGCATTCACTGCGGAGTCGATCTCGGACGAGGTGGCGTCGGACCGCAGGTACTCGATCAGGGCCAGAAAATTGCCGTGGGCATCAATTTTCCAGAGATTGTAGAGATAACAGGCGGCGGCGGTCGTCAGCCGCGACAGCGCCTGCTCATAGTTCGCCCGCGGGGAACCAAGAAGCGCGCGGGCGATGCGACCGCGTTCCTGGGGTAGCGCCTTGTACCGGCTCTGGAAGGTCCGCCAATCTTTCTGCAGGTTGTCGTCGTAACGAAGCTCGAGCGGATCGCCAAGCCACTCCTCGAAGGCCTTGCGGCGTTCCTCCTCCGCGCGTTTCTGGAGGTCCCCTTCCGGGATTTCGTGGCCGGCCAGACGGCCGTAGCTGGACGTGTGGATCGATTGAATCTTGCGCCGTAATCCAAGGTAGCGCAGGTAGCGAAACGAGGCGCCGAAAACGTTGAGCTGGCTGGTCGGGCTCTCGGCCGAAGACAGCACCGTCGCGTCATCCATCTGCTTAAGATGCTTGTCCGGACTCAGGTAGCGCGTGATGCTGCGCCGGTAGTGTTCGAATATGAACGGGCTGCGACGCACGAAATCCTGAGCGCGTTGTTCGATGTAGGCGATGCTGGTCATGATCGCCTTCTTCAGGTTTTCGACGTTGTTCCGCTCGCCGGGGACATAGTCAATGATGCCGTCGATGTAACCCTGGGTGTAGAGTTCGTAAGCCGAAACGCCGACGTACTTGGCGCATTCCTGCCAGGAGAGGTCGTACTTGCGCGCAATGCTGGCCAGCCCCTTGGGATGGATCGTATTGAAAACACCATCGCGCACGGAGAGGAGAATGTTGGTCGTCGCCAGCGGGATCGCGCCGCCGGAATAACCCTGACCAAACACAATACCGACGGTGGGTGTATCGATCTGCGCCATCTCGGCGATCAGGTGCGAGATCGTGTGGGCCTGGTTGTTCCTGTTGGCCTCCTCGCCCGCATCGGCCCCGGGCGTATCGATGAACGTGATGATTGGCAGGCGTCGATGTGTAAACTCGCGCACGGCATCGACGGCCAACTGGTGATGCTGCGGCATCCACACGCCGTTGTTTTCGCTGCGCTCCTGAGCGAGAAACCCGACGCGGCGTTCAACGCCGCCGTGTTCAAGGATCACCTCGGCCGCGTAAAGCGGTCCTTCTTCGGTCTTACGCAGCACCTCACCGCGCAAGCGGCGAATGGCAGTTTTGGCGCTCGTGCGCGACGGATCTTCCGACGGCAATACGCATTGCGCGAGGTACTCATCGACGGGCAGCGCGCGCAATTCCTCGAGTCGCGCCTGGACATCGTGACGCAGAACGAGGCCTTCGATCAGGTTCGCGAACGCGGGGTCCACCGTCTCCGGAAAGAGCGAGAAGTCGCCGGCCATTCGCTCGGCTCGGATAAACAGGGAATCGGCCTTGAATTTATTGCGTGCCATGGTGCGCCGTCATTACGCCGATCGTACCGATCGGCATCAATTTACATGTTGGCCGCGACGGCCTCTCCAAATTCGCTGCATTTCAAAAGGGTTGCACCCTCCATCAGCCGTTCGAAGTCGTACGTGACGCGTCCGGATTTAATCGTTTCTTCGACGCCATTGACCACCCGGTCCGCCGCCTCGGACCACCCCATGTAGCGCAACATCATCTCGCCGGATAGGATCAGCGATCCCGGATTAACTTTATCCTGGCCCGCGTATTTCGGCGCCGTGCCGTGTGTTGCTTCGAATATAGCTGTACCCGAATCGTAATTAATATTCGCGCCCGGAGCAATTCCGATTCCGCCCACACAGGCGGCCAGGGCGTCGGAAACATAGTCGCCGTTCAGGTTCATGGTGGCGATGACAGAGTACTCGCGCGGACGCGTCAGGATCTGTTGCAAAAACGCATCCGCAATGACGTCCTTGACCAGGACCTTGCCCTCCGGTGCGTTCCAATCGCAATCTTCCGCAGCGACGGCCACATCACTGAGTTCGTTGCGCACGAGATCATAACACCAGCTCTTGAAGGCGCCCTCGGTAAACTTCATGATGTTACCCTTGTGCACGATGGTCACGCTCGGCAGTCCATTGTCGACGGCGTACTTCACCGCGGCACGCATGAGCCGTTCGGTTCCTTCGCGCGAGATGGGCTTGATTCCAATACCCGACGATTCCGGAAAGCGGATCTTGTCGACGCCCATTTCGTCTTGCAGAAACGCCAGCACCTTCTCGACTTCGGGCGTGCCGGCTTCCCACTCGACACCGGCGTAGATGTCTTCTGAATTCTCGCGGAAGATGACCATATTCGTGTATTCCGGATGAACAACTGGCGACGGTACGCCTTCGAACCAGCGTACCGGTCGCAGGCAGACATAAAGATCGAGGACTTGGCGCAGGGCCACGTTAAGCGAGCGGATACCCCCGCCGACCGGTGTCGTGAGTGGCCCCTTGATCGCAACGAGAAATTCGCGGACGGCCTCGAGTGTTTCATCCGGAAGCCAGGTGCCCTCGCCGTATACCTCGTTGGCCTTCTCGCCGGCATAGATCTCCATCCACGCCACACGGCGTTCGCCGCCATACGCTTTTTCGACCGCTGCGTTCCATACGGTCATTGCCGCCGCGGTGATGTCGGCGCCAATTCCGTCACCCTCGATAAAGGGAAGAATTGGATTCTCGGGTACATGGAGCACACCCCCCTCACCCCTCGTAATTTTCGCGCCGTCTGCGGGCACCTGTATCTTGTCGTAAGCCATACTTGTCCTTTTTTTCTCTTTCGTGAATCAGAACACGCCCGTCCCCTGCAGCGAGCCTGCTCGCGGCATCCAGCTACCTTATCTGTCCCCCGGCCGGATCACGGATCGTCGTATCCCGGAGGCACGATTCATCCGCGCTGGGGTGGTCCAACGTGTAGTGGAGGCCACGGCTCTCGCGCCGCATCATGGCCGAACGGATGATTAAGTCCGCCACGTCTGCGATATTGCGGAGCTCAAGAATATCCGGCGTCACGAGGTAGTCCAGATAATACTGTCGAATCTCGGCCCGCAGGTTGTGCAGGCGCCGGGCGGCCCGCTCCAGGCGTTTATTGGAACGTACGATCCCCACATAGTCCCACATGCAGGTGCGGACCTCATTCCAGTTATGCTCAATCACCACAATCTCGTCACTGGGTACGGCCGCGTGGACCTCCCAATCCGGGATCCGGACGGGATCCTTGTCACGGCCCGGAGACGCCGCGGCAATCGCCGAGGCCGTGGCATGACTACAGACCAGGGCCTCCAGTAACGAATTGCTGGCCAGGCGGTTGGCGCCGTGCAGTCCCGTGCAGGCAACCTCGCCGCAGGCGAACAGGCCCGGCAACGCGGTGGAGCCGTCGGTTCCCGCCTCGATGCCGCCGCAGAAATAATGCGCCGAAGGCACGATCGGAACCAGATCGCGCGCCATGTCGATGCCGAACTTGAGGCAGATCGTGTAGATATTCGGGAAGCGTCGCGAGATGAACTGAAATGACTTGTGCCGAATGTCGAGATACATGCACGGCGCGCCACCCGCCTTCATCTCGCTGTCGATTGCTCGCGCCACGATATCACGCGGCGCGAGCGAGCCGCGCTCATCGTATTTCTCGGCAATCGGCGTACCGTCGGCGTCAACGATCACCCCACCCTCTCCGCGCACGGCCTCGGAAATGAGGAAGGATTTGGCCACGGGGTGATACAGTGTCGTCGGGTGAAACTGGATGAACTCCATGTTGCGAATGGGAACGCCCGCACGCCAGGCGATCGCAACGCCGTCACCCGTCGCGACGTCCGGGTTACTGGTATACAGGTACACCTTCCCCCCGCCACCCGTGGCCAACACCGTGCAGGATGCGTTCACCGCGAAGATTCCACCGGCCACGGCGTCGCGCGCATAGAAACCAACACAACGATTCGCTTCGACCGCAACCGGCTCGCGTTGCGTGAGCCAACTCGTCGTAATCAAATCGATGACGATGCAATGTACGCGCACGGTGATATTCGGGTGCGCCATCACGCGCTCGATCAGCACGCGCTCGATCTCCCGGCCGGTCATGTCGTCGCAGTGCAGAACACGCCGATGCGAATGCCCGCCCTCCTTGCCGAGGTCGTACGATTCGCCATCGTCGGCACTGCGCATGAAACGCAGGCCAAACTGCTCGAGTTCGCGGATGCGGGCTGGTCCGGCGGCGATGATATCGCGGACGACCTGCGCGTCACACAACCCTCCGCCGGCGTCCAGCGTATCCGCAACGTGCGCGTCGAAGCTGTCTTCGGGATCGACCACGCAGGCGACACCGCCCTGCGCCCAGGCCGTATTACAGTCCGCCAGCTCGCGTTTCGTGACCACGAGAACCCGTCCGTGCTCGGCCAGGTGCAGGGCGCTCAGCAACCCGGCAAGTCCGCTGCCGACGACGGCGAAGTCGGTTTCAATGCAATTCATACCGAATACTACCCGATCCCGTGGAATGGGAAACGACACAATTAGCGTATTTTCGACTTTAAATGCAGCCTTTTCCGATTACCATTCCGCTCGGGAACACGTGACCATGAAAGCCCTTTTAATATTCCTGATGAGCGGGCTGATCGCCGCCGAGCCGCTCGACATTGCCCGCATGACGGTGGACGGCTCCAACGTGGTGTTACACGTGGCGCATGGGCGGGCCAACGCGAACTACGCAATCGTTTACAGTGACGAGCGTCCGGAAGCACCCGCGTCGATTCTGCGCCGCATTCTCGCCCCGCCCGTGCCCGCCTTCCGGGTTGCGGACCGAGGTTTCGTGGCAAGCGGTGTGCGAACACGATACTACCGCACCGTCACAATCTCCGGCGGTCGGTCCCTGACCAGTTCGGTGCCATGGATGGCGCAACAGCAAGAGCGACGCGCCGGAAAATGGATCATGACCGCGGTGCCGGTCCGCTTCGACACGAGAGAAAAGTACAACCTCGACGCCGCACTCGGACGTCAACTGGCACATGGCCTGTTCGGAAGTTCCCTCGGCTCCGACTCACCGGCGGTGCGCGTCTGGGACTATAGCCTGCTGGACTGGACCCGATTCTACCTCGGCCCGGACGGGCGCTGGTATGAACGCGATGACATACCGGCCAACTACCTGATCGAACCCGGCCAGGCCTTCTGGATACGGATTCCGCAAGGCAGCGTACCCCGATCCACGGCCCTCTTCGTGGGCCGCCCGCACACGGAATCGACCGACGTCCTGTTTCCCGCGGGAAAATGGATCGCGTTCGCGTGGCCGTTCGCGCGACGACAGTTCGAAACGGAGGGCGCGCCAGGTCAACAGGGCTGGGGCTTTTTGGCCGGCGGCGGACGCGGCGGCGAGAACTGGGAGTCCGCGGACAACATGTTCGTCGAGTACGAGAGGGTGGTTCACAACGTCTATCTCGGTCTGGACGGTCGATGGCGGGCACGCGGGAGCCGGAAGTTCGTGCCGCTCGCACTTGAGAACGGAAAAGGTTACTACTACCACAGTCGCGGAACGTCCTTCGTGTGGCGCGCGCGGCAGGCAAATGAACCGCACAGCAAGAGGAATAAAAGATGAGTGATGATGGCAACGTGATCAAAGTGCACGCAAGTGGTCCCTACGAGGTTT